>DATAIM010000279.1:0-10667 GCA_036262655.1 Gemmatimonadaceae bacterium
GAAGATCACGGCGCTCAAATGATCGTGATAGCTGTCGAACGTGACTTCAACGAGATCGCCTTCGATGGATTCGTCGCGCCGTGCCAGCTGCGACTGAATTCTGGCGGGCTCGCTGTCGAACATTCGCATGGCGACGTAGACCGCCTCGTCGTCGACGAGAATCCTCGCCTCGGTTTTCTCGGATGCCGGCTGACCTTCAGCGGGATCGTACTGACGAAAATCGGTGATCGGCTTCGCTGCCTGCCACGCCGCTTCGTCGAGCTTGCCGTCGATCTCGACCGACCCGCTCTTTCGTGCTGCCACTGCCGTGGGCGCCTGGTCATGCGGGCGAGCTGCAAGGGTCGAGGGCGCGGCAGGGGTTTGCGAGTGCGTAGGACGAAGGGGCGCGGCGAGTGTCAGGAGGAGAATTGCGCGCGAAATCGATGGGGCAGGGAGGCGAGTCATCTTTAGGGTTGCTGGAAGATCGGGTGGACGGCAGACGCGCTGGTTCGACAGCGCATACAAGCAGAACGTTTAGATGTGGCTAACGGGTTCAGGCGCGGATGGAAAATCGGCAACAGACCGGCTGTTGAAAAATCAACACTGCTGAATTTTCAACAGCAACCGTGAGATGTCAAGATCGCGATTACTGGCTACAGATTGTGCGAACGAATGGAGGAGGGGCCCGTCGTCCCGACGGAGACAAGTTACCGCCTGACCAGCTCTGCCCACCGCACGTTGGTAATGCGCTCGTCCAGAGTGAAGAAAAAACGCGATCCATCTGTCGCGAATCCCGGCCCGTGCGATCTACCCAGGCTGTCGTCCAGACGGACGCGGAGACGGGGAGTGCCTCCGCGGGCAGGAACCGACCAGATACCCCCGCGACCAGCCGGATCGTTGGCCAGGAACCAGAGAGTCTCCGGATCGAGACTCCATACAAGGCAGCTTGGAATCGGATCGCCAGCGCCTCGACGCGGATGAAACACAGAAATGACCGCTCCTGAATCAGAGGGAATGGTCAGGATCGTCCCATCGTACTGTATGAACGCGATGCTTCTTCCGTCCGGCGACCAAACAGGAAGCTGCCCACCGTCGTATCGCCACGCCGTGGGCCATTTGCCCAGTACATCGCGCCGTACCACAAATACTGCCCCACGCTCATTGTTGTGGCTCCATGCTGCAATCGACCTCCCGTCAGGAGACCAATGCGGCACACCCTGATCGCCGCGCGCCGGTATGATTTCCTGAGCTGCGTCGTTATCCAGCTTTTTCACGAAGAGATGTCGCTCCCCGTTGACCCACCTCTGCCATACGAGCTCGGTGCCGTCAGGCGAAAGTGCGCCGGCATACTCCGGCCGCGGATCGTCGGTGAGCTGCTCGGATCCCCCGCCCGCAACAGGAATGCGATAGATATTCGCATTTCCCTGCACGTTGCTGTCGTAGACCAGCCACTTTCCATCCGGCGAACCGTTGAGAACCTCCACGACCTGATTGCCTGACGTGATCTGACGTGCCGTTTCCATGCTCGTCACGGTATCGCCAGGTACGGGAACGGCCCACACATTCGCCTTCTGAACAGGCACTGAATACGCAATCCGGTAGCGGGATAAATCGATCGATTCGGCTCGAAGGCCGACGCGACTGAATTCGACAGCATGCCCGTCCTTGCCGATCCGGACGGCATATACTTCGCCTGGCGTTCCGTCGCGATCGGAGGAGATCCAGAGAAAGGCTCCATCGGCCGACCATGCGGGGCTCTCATGCGCGTAATCAGCACCGGCCAGTTCGATGGGATTTCCTCCTGCCCCCGGATAAAGAACAATTCCGTTCGGAGCATTGTTCCCGAAAAGAGGCCCCGGTGTCATTGCGATCCAGTTGCCGTGCATGCACGCGATCCACTTCCGGTTCGGAGACCAGACGCACGAGTGGAGCTGCGGGAATTGTCCAAGGAAGCGGGAACCCGCACCGCGAAGCGGCCGCACGGTAAGGGAGTCGTTCCGGACCAGCACGATCGAGTCCCCATCAGGTGACCACGAAGCTGAGCGTACCATGCCGTCCCCCTCCGTTCCTCGGGCGACGAGGCGCGGAGTACCTCCAATCGATGGCGAGACGTAGGCGTTATCGTGCGCCAGAAAAAGCAGCTCGTCATTGTCCGGCGACCATCGGGGCATGAGCTCGCTGGAGGTAGAATCTGTCGTCAATGCCCAGGGAGCGCCGCCGTTGATCTTCTGGATGAAGATTCGGAGGCGTTTCGCATTTCCCTTCGCGTAGGCGACCAGTCGTCCATTTGGTGAGATCGCGGCTTCGATCTGCAGCCCTTCGTCAGCGGTGAGCGGAGTCGAGGTGCCGATGGCCAGCGGACCCGGTGTTCGGGAAGAGCGCCATGCGAGCGCCGCGATGATAGCCGCTCCGACAGCGGCGGCGCCGACGAAACGAACGACCTGCCGATTCCGGCGATTGCCCCGCACGTGTCTACCGGGCTGATCAATATGCTGATCAGGATACAGCTGCTCCGCAGACAATTCGCCCGTAACCAGTTGCGCGGTATCGGGCTCCACAGCCGCTCGAGGAACGTCCGCTGTTGATCGCGGAACTGCAGCCACGTAACGATTGATTCTTTTAGAAGCCGGCGGTGCTGGGGTCAGCGACGGAGCCGCCGCGCGAAGGCGATTGGCCAGCGCGAGTGTCTCAGGCGCAGGCTGCGCGTCGAAGTCGCTCGCGAGCCGCGACCGATAAGCCTCGAAGACGGCGAGTGCGCCGGCACGGTCTCCCATCGTCTCGTGCAGCGACATGACGCGCCGCACAAGAGTCTCGTCGTCCGGCTGGATCTCCGAAACGCGTCGCGCCATTGCGAGCGCCTGTTCGATCTTTCCGTCCTTCTCCAGCGCGCTCACCCTGGCGAGAGCCGCGGTCGACACTGAAGCCTTCAGCCGGAGGCGCTCGGTGTCGAGCCATCGCTGAAAACCGTCGCCTCCCGACGGAAACAAGCCGGGCAGCAGCTCACCTCCATATCGCTCGAGAGCCTCCTCCGGCCGCGAGCTCTTCAGTGCCGACCACACACCGGCGACGTCGGTGCGCACGAGGTCCGGATCGATGGAAAGCTCCTCGTCTCCGCGCGAGCGCACCGCACCGTCTCCGAGTGCCTGGCGCAGAACGTAGACACCGTTTCGGAGCGACGTTCGGGCATGCGCGGTGTCGAGGTCCGGCCAGAAAATCGCGAGCAGCATGTCTCGCCGGTGCCACGTTCCGGGAGTCGGAGCCGCAAGGTAGGTCAACAGTGCCAGACGTTTCGGTTGCCGGAGAAGCGCGTGAAGCTCCTCGCCCTCGTCAGTGCGAAGACGAATCTCCCCCAGCATCCGGAGCTCGATCATCCGTTAAATGATCGTTTATTCGGCAATTTTGGCAATCATCAGGCGAAGTTCAGGCGTCGCCCGAATTCTCGTCGCAATAAGAGGAGACTGATCGCCAGCTGGATGAAGATCGACACAGCGGAGAGATACCAGATCCATGTGAGCCTGAACCCGGGTGTGCGCGCGAGGAGAAGCGCCGGGACGGCGACGATTGCGACTCTTGCTCCTGAAGTGATCAGCGACGGTATCGTATTTCCCATCGCCTGAAACATGCTGGATGACACGAAGATCAGGCCCGACGCAACGAAGCTGAACGAGACAACACGCAGGTAGTCGGCGCCGACTTCGATGACCGCGGGGTCTGTCGAGAAAGCGCCGACGAGAACCGGTGCTGCGAGGTGGACACCGATCGCAAAGAGAAACATCACCGTGGCGGCCATCACGGCTCCATCCCTGAACGCATGCTTCACCCGTTCCGGCCGTCGCGCTCCAAAGTTCTGCCCCGCAACCGGTGCAACGGCGAACCCCAGCGCCACCACGGGCATGAACCCCGCCTGGACCACCCGCATGCCAATGCCAAACCCCGCCTGTGCCGCAGCCCCGAATGGTTTCGTGATCGAATAAATGAGCACGAGATAGAAAGCGGTGATTGCGTACTCGAACGCCGGTGGGAGGCCTATTGCAAGCATCCTTTTCCAGGTCCCGAGTTGTGGCTTCCAGTCCGCAACGACAAACCGGAGATACGCCTCTCGGGGCGTAAACCACTTTGCCAGCCATACGAGACCGATGATGATGGCGATGAGGGAAGACATCGCGGCGCCAGCGACACCGAATGGCCGCCCCGTTCCCCATCCAAAGATCAGGAAGGGAGCGAGAATCATGTTGATGACGACCGTCGTGCTCGAGACGATCATCCCGGGCTTGAAATTCCCGACAGCGCGCAGCGCAGATCCCATCGCAACGAGCGCGAACTGAAGCGCCATGGCCGGGATGAACCACAGCAGGTACTCACCGGCGAGCCGCGCTGTCGCTGCATCGGCGCTCATCACCCTCGAGTAGAAACCGCGCGCGGCAAGACCGACGAGCAGGAAGAGGAAACCGGTGATCATCGCGAGGACCTGCGACTGATTGAAAAGCAGAAGCGCCTCATCGTGGTCCTTTCGGCCGACCGCGTGGGAGACAACGGTGGTCGTGCCGACTCCGAGCATTTGCGTGAGAGCCAGAACGATGAACGTGACGTTGCCCGCGATACCGACCCCCGCGATCGCATCGGTGCCGAGCCGACCGACCCAGTAGAGGTCGATCAGAAAGTAGAGAGTCTGAAAGGCCATGGTCACGAGCATGAAGCCCGTTGTCTTCAGCAAATGGCGGGTAACGGGGCCCGTTGTGAGGTCTTGCATGGGTCGAGATACGTGTGAGAGACCACGATTCGCAAGTCCGGGTGGAGTGACCGGGGAACCGGTCGTATTGCTAGATTTCTTTGCGATGCGGGTATGTCCCTCTCAGGCGGCCGCGGATACCACACCAAGATGAAACCCGGAATTCAGTCACGAAACATGGGATCGCGACAGTTCTATATCACCTCGTTGACGGCGATCTTCGCGAGCCTTGCCCCCGCTGAGGAAGCGGCCGCACAGGAGGCCCGTCGCGACAGCGCGCGTACAGCAACCGTGGCCCCAGCCCCCGAGTACAGGGCATCGGGCCTCAAGGAGATGATACTCGGCCGCGGGTGGCGTGATCTCTGGGTCACGCCGGTGCGGGCTCCCATCTTCGACATGGACACGTATGCGGGCGGGATAAAATTCCAGGAGAGAGGTGGTGGCAAACAAAGTCTCTCACTGCATTTCGTGGAGCAGAATGGCTGGGGTGAGCACCAGTTTCGTTCGGTAAACAAGTTTCCTCTCATCCAGGCAATGCCACCCGCTCTTCGCGGAACGCTTTCCGGTGACATCATCCAGGACGAGGTGAGTCACCTGCTTCCCGGCGCGCCGCTCATCGTCCCCCCGCTCCTCGAAGCGCTGGGAGCGCTTCATGTAACGCCGGCGCTCTACGTGATGCCTGACGAGCCGAGGCTCGGGATTTATCGCGACACGTTCGCGCTCATGCTGGGCACCGTCGAGCTCAGCCCGAAAGAGGCACCGGATGAGAAGCCCGGTTTCGCGGGCTCCACGAAAATCCTCGGCATGGACAAGTTTCTCGACACGATCCAGTCAAGCCGCGTGCACAGGTTCGACGAGAAGGAGCTGTTCGCGCTACGGCTCATGGATTTCCTCATCAACGACAACGACCGCGGCTCGGACAACATGCGCGTCGCGCGTTTTGGAACCGACGGTGACTACCACTGGCGTCCGCTGCCTCGCGACCGCGACCGCGCGTTCACTAATGCGGATGGACTCCTCGTCAAATTTCTGATCCGGCCAGTGTATCCAAAGCTCATCGCTTTCAACACGGCCTACGACCTCGAGGGACTCGTGTTCACGGGCCATGAGATCGACCGCCGGCTGCTTCAGCGTGTCACGAGGAGAGATGCGGAGGAGATCGGCCGCCGGGTCACGAGCACTATCACGAACGAGGTGATAGAGAAAGTGATTCAGTTGCTCCCACGCGAGTGGCGCACGCAGACCACGGAACATCAACGGTTGCGCAGGATCCTGAGAGCCAGACGCGACCAGATACCTGATGTCGCGCGCGAGTTCTACGAGTGGCTAGCGACCGAAGTCGACGTACATGGAACTGACCAGGATGAACGGGCCGAGATCGAGCGTCATGCGAACGGAAGGGTGACGGTAACTCTGATCGGAGCCGACAAGCCACTGAAGGGCCAGCAGTACTATCAGCGCACGTTCGATCCTGCCGAGACGAACGAGGTGCGCGTCTACCTCCACGATGGAAAGGATGCCGCGGTCGTGAGGGGTGCTTCGAGTGATGGGATTAAGATCCGGATTATCGGGGGAGGTGGAGACGACGTTCTCGCAGATTCCACCTCCGGAAAGGGCGTGCGGTTCTATGACGAAAAGGGCGACAATCGGTTCGTCACCGCGAAGAGCACGAAGGTCAGCGAACGCAAGTGGGATGAACCGAAGGAAGGCGCGGGGACTCGGTTCGATGCTCCGTGGCGTCCGGACTGGGGCGGGAGCTCGGGATTCGGCCCGACGTTCAGCTTCGCTCATGGTGCGGGGCTCGTCGTCGGGTTCGGACCCCGATACAAGACCTACGGCTTCCGGCGCCTGCCGCACCGCGTCGAAGCAAGCGCGAACTTTCTGCTTGGACTCGGCAACGGACTGCCAGGCGTGAATGCAAAAGTCGATTACCGCGCCGAAAACTCGCCGGTCGCGCTTGTTTTGAATACGCGTGCGACGAAGTTCGAGGCCTTCAGCTTCCGCGGCTTCGGGAACAAGTCGCCGGACCTTACGACCAGCCGCGCAAACGTGGATCAGGACCTGATCGCCGTGGAGCCATCGTACGTGTACCAGGTCGGGTGGCGGAAGCGCGAAGCATCGGGTGGTGCGATCATGCTCGGCGACAGTATGCCCGCGAAGCTGCGCCCGCTTGCGGGGAAGATCGAAGCGGGTCCGGTTCTTTACTGGACCGATGCGAAGGCACCTCCCAGTTCGCCATATGCGCTCGAGGCGGCCAACGGCCGCGACGTGCAGGGCCGTGTCGGCGGCCGCGTGATGGTGGATCTCGACATGACGCCCGCCGGCGCCGTTCCCGACCGTGGCTTCACCTTCGAGTCGGAGCTCACGGGGTATCCCGCCCTCTGGGATGTGAATGACACCTTCGGAACGGCCGCGATGGCTGCGGCGGTATACGTTCCGCTTCCGGGTGAGGGAACGCACTTCGCAGTTCGAGCCGGAGGTGCCGTTGCATCGTCGAGCGTTCCGGTGCTGCATGCACCCGCGCTCGGCGGCCGCCAGAATCTGCGTGGCTACAGCTGGCGCAGATTCACGGGTGACAAAACTGCGTTCGCCTCAGCGGAGCTGCGCGTGCCGGTTGGAGTCCTCCCGTTATTCATCCGCTGGCAAACCGGAGTGTTCGGGCTCGCCGATGCCGGCCGCGTCTGGTTCGATGGCGAGAGCAACGGCAACTGGCATACGGGCTTTGGAGGGGGAATCTGGCTTTCAAGTCTTGGACAAACCGTGAGCATTGCATATGCGCATGGTGACAAGGGGCGCTTTTACCTTCAGAAAGGCATGTCGTTCTGATCCGCCCCGATTTCGTTTCACGACCTGACATGATCAGGCAAACCATGGCGGCACGATGAGCTCAACTCTCGAGATGACCCTTCGCAGCTTTGGCGTCGTCTTTTTCGCACTCGGTATCACGACCTCGATAATCGGGCTGCTGGCAGCTCGATTCGGAACAGCCCACGTCGAAGCATTACCTACGGCAATTGCAGCATTCATTATCGGCGCTGTCCTCTTTGGCGCCGGAACGATGCTCGCGCGACGCGCGCGGTGACGGGAAAGAACATGCCCGCTTCGGAAGCATCGCGCCGATGCGATGAAATCATCGCGAACCACAGCCTGTTGACGCATCCGTTCTACCAGGCCTGGAACAACGGGACTCTTCCCGTCGCCGCACTCGCCAGCTACGCGCGTGAGTACGGAGCATTTATCGAGACGATTCCGCAGGGGTGGAAGGTCGTCGGGGAGCCGACAATCGCGCAGCTGGAACAGGATCACAGCGACCTCTGGGATACCACTTTTGCGGCTGGCCTCCACACCGCCGTGAGGAGTCCGCAGATCGCGCAGGTCGGCGACCTCGTGGATGCGTCACGCGAAATGTTTGCGAAGCGGGCAACCGCGCTCGGCGCCCTCTACGCGTTCGAGGCTCAGCAGCCTCAAACTGCTGAAACGAAGCTGAACGGGCTCAAAACCCACTACCGGCAGCTTCCCGCAACGTGTGGCCGCTACTTCGAGGTTCATCAGGAAGACTACGACGAGCCGGCGTTACTGGCGGCGGAGATCGACAGCTTGAACGAACCAGACGGAAAGAGAGCGGTCACCGCGTGCGAGCGGATGTCGCGCGCGCTCTACGACGCTCTCACCGGAATACACAAGCAGTTCGTCTAGCGAAGATTTTCGGACCGCGCGTTATCTGCGCGGTCCCAGCTTTCGCTCGAGAAAATCCGCGACTGCCGCATCGACTCGAAGCCAGTTCGAGTGTCGCATGAAGTGATGCGTGTCGTCCGGGATGATCAGCTCTTCGAATGGCACTCCCGAAGCCGCAAGGCGGCGCGAGAGGTCGACCGTTTGACTGAACCGCACATTGCGATCGTCATCGCCATGGATCAGCAGCACTGGTGACTTCCACGTTTTCATGTATGACACCGGCGACGATGTCCACGCGGTCCTGAGTGCGAGCGCAAGATCAGGAGCTTCCTCGTATCGATCGCGGTTCAGGATTCCGCGAGCTCTCTCCGTCGTCCAGTCGTGGACGCCGTGAATGTCGACACCCGCAGCGAAAAGCTCGGAGTTTCTGGCAAGCGCCATCGCGGTGAGAAATCCTCCGTACGATCCGCCATACACACCGATGCGTTTTGCGTCGACGAATGGCTGCGACGCCAGCCATTCACCTGCGGCTCGAATGTCTCTGTACTCCGCCGCGCCCTGAGAGCCGGCTTGCCTGGCCTGCTGAAAGTCGCGCCCGTAGCCGATACCGAGCCGGTAGTTCACAACAAGCACGACGAAACCGCGGCTCGCCAGATATTGATTCAGCGCATACGCGTTGCTGTAATAGTCGGAGTAGTTCCAGCCGAGGAGCATCTGTCGTGGCGGGCCGCCGTGAATGTAGATGATGGCGGGCTTCCGGCTGGTCGAGCCCGTTGCATTGAAGAGCTGCGCGTGAATCCTGAGCCCGTCGGATGAGGGCAATACCACTTGAGTCGGTGTGACGAGCGTGGCTGGAAAGTCGCGCGGTATTCTATCCTCCGCGATCCATGCCGCCTTGCCCCCGTCGACGCCAATGATGGCCGGCAGTGGAGGGCGCGTTGCGGTCGCGCCAATGAAGGCGATCGATTTACCGTCTCCCGTAACGAAAGGTGTCCACTCGAGCCCTGATCCCGGAGTAAGCACCTGCGGAGCGGCTCGGTCGACGGGGACCTTCACGATATGTCGCCGGTCGATGTCGCCAGGGTCGCTGCCTGCGTTGGCCGCAAATACAAGGAAGCGACCGTCCGGGCTCAACGTGATGTGTTCGGCCATGAAGTTGCCCGGTGCAAGGAGCAGCGGAGTGCCGCCGCCTTCCGGGACTGAGTAGAGCTGCGCCTGACCGGCGGCATTCGACAGAAAAACGATCCGTCCGTTCGCGGCCCAGTGCAGGTTTGTGCCCCCGTGTGTGGACGGAAACGATTTGTCGGGCGCATCCCAGATGAGCCTTGCCTGGCCGGTGCGTGAATCGGCCGTCCAGATCGCCCAGCGTCGTCTCGTGCGGACAAGGATCGAGTCCGGCGGCCCTCCGCTCCCGGGCTGCCTGATGAACGCGATGCGCGCTCCATCGGGCGACCAGCGGGGAGATCCGTCGCGCGACGTCGTCGGCGCGAGCCAGAGAATCGGAGTCGAGTCACTGGTGAACACGCCGATGAAAGCGTGATCGCCGCGGCTCGATACAAAAGCGAGGCGCGACCCATCTGGCGACCATCGAGGGCTTTCCAGCTCGCCGATGGCCGAGAAAAGCCGCTTCGCCGGTGAAGACCCGTCCGCCGGAACAGTCCATATCTGTCGATCCTTCAGGAAAGCGACCTGATTGCCGCGAGGAGACATCTCCGGGTCGTCGCCTTCACTCAGCAGCTTCGGCTCGCATCGCGCGGGTGTGCGGCAGTCAAACGGAATGCTCCAAAGCTGGATCTTCGGCGCAACAGGGCTCGACAGGGGGTTGGGCGACGGGCCCTGCCAGTTCGATCCGTGATCTCCTCCACGCACGTAGACGACGTGTTTTCCGTCTGGCGTGATCGAGATACTTGTCAGCTCCTGGCCATCGTCCTGGAGATAGCTCGTGAGTTTTCTGGCGGTCCACTCCGGTCCTTCGGCGACCCATAGATTTCGCTGGCCACGCTCATTGAAAGTCCATGCGATTCTGTTCCCGGATGAGCCCGCAGTCAGCTCATTGGGAAACGGGTAGCTTCTGACCTGCTCGAGCGTGAAGGACGCCGGGCGCTGCGCAATTGAGGCCTTTGGCAGCAGCATGGCGACTGCGAGCGGCGCAACGAGTCGAAAACAATTATTTGGCATACCGTCAATCGGGTGATTTTCGGCGTACCGCGCAAGTGCCCGCTGCGTGACTGGCCGCTCGATACGCACCGCGGCATCTTCAGCGTAATGATCTCTGGCTCGAACA
>DATAIM010000280.1:0-2214 GCA_036262655.1 Gemmatimonadaceae bacterium
GGCCTCAGAGCTGCTTGACCGGCGAATACGACGGGACGTCGAACTGACCGGTATCGCCTTTACGGACAATGTCTTAGGCGCTCCGGCATTCGCCGCTCTCCGGCGCGCTGAACGGCTGCGGGATGGTGGCGACGTCGTGGCGACCCGCCGAGGAGCAGTTGTTCTCCCACTTGCTGCGGATTCATTCTGCGTTGTGGTGGATCGCGCATCCGCGCGGTGCCCCGTAGCTGAGGTCTCCGGAACTGGCCTGCCGCTCGGCACCGGCGCGGCTGTGGCGGCGAGCGTGTCCGTTTCTACCGGCGACGCGGTATCCTGGTTCGCGGTCATCACCGCCAGGGTGAGCGAGCTGTCCTGGGCGAGGATATCGGGCGTTCGTTCAGTTCTGTCGTCGCAGGCGCCGAGCGCCGGGAGCGCGATCCCCATCATGAGGGCGAGCATTCGATTACGCGGTGGTGTCTTCATCAGGTCGATTCCGTATGCAGAGGGGGCGGCGCCGCGATCGGCAAATCCGGTCGCTGGACACTTTCGGGAACGGACACGTGCACGCAGGGCAGCGGTACACCAGTGCGCACGATGAATACACATCTGTTTAGAAAAAGTGCCGAAGTTCGGCGGGATTTTTCCAAAAGAATTTTGAAGATGTCGAGAGCCGGAGACGATCCCGTACGGAATAATTCGGCGGAACGGAAAGTGAATGCATGGGCTCCCATGTCACGGGCATTCGTCAAGGACGACGCGGGTCACTGGGGCAATCCAGGCAGGCGATTCAATCTTCCCGAAAGAGATGATCCTGATTTCGACAGGGCAGCGGCCGAGGCAATGCTCGAGGCGGCGCGGGAAGGGGATACGGGGAGCGCCGAAATGGCGACGGGATACTATTGGGGCGAGGCAAAGCTCAAACCCTACGTCGCAACAATCCTCGAGCGCGTGCGGCGCGGTAACGACGAGCGCATGATTCAGCTGGCCGAGCGCTTCCTCAGATAAGCAGCCAGTCCGCGATCTTTACTTCTGGGTCCCGCGAAATGTGGCGAGCACCGGGGCGAGGATTCGATCGATGTCGTCGAGCGCGTCCTCTGGGAGGATCACTCCGGATGCAGCAACGTTGTCGTCGACCTGCTGCGGCCGGCTGGCGCCCACAATCGCGGACGCAACCTCGGGAACACGGAGCACCCACGCGATCGCCATCTGTGCCATCGTAATTCCGAGGCGGGCAGCAATTGGCCGCAACTCCTGAACAGCGGTCAATGTCGTGCTGCTTCTCAGGTCGCCGCCCCAGAAAGTGTTCATCTCGGGACTGGCCGCACGTGAATCAGGTGGCGGCGGGGCGCCTGGAAGGTACTTCCCGGTAAGAGCTCCCTGTGCGAGCGGCGACCACACGATCTGACCAATCCCGTTCGCGGCGCACAGCGGAAAGACGTCGTTCTCCGGACGGCGCCACAGCATGGAATACTGCGGCTGGCTGGACACGAATCTCTCGACATTCGAAATCTCGAGTGCTGCCGCGATCTGATCGGCAGACCACTCGCTGAACCCGATGTACCGCGCCTTTCCCTGCATCACCACTTCACTGAGCGCGCGCATCGTTTCTTCGAGCGGCGTATCGACATCGTAGCGATGGCACTGATACAGATCGACGTAATCGGTTTTCAGCCGACGTAACGAAGCATCGATCTGCTTGTGGATCTGTGCAGCCGAGAGGCCACGGTCCGTTTCCGTCATCGGGAAGTAAAGCTTGGTCGCGAGGATGTATGAAGTTCGATCGCGGCCCACCAGCGCTCGTCCGAGAAACGACTCGGCGGCTCCTTTGCCGTAGATGTTCGCAGTGTCGATGAAGTTGACTCCAAGCTCGAATGCGCGATCGAGGCACGCGCGCGCGTTGGAGTCGTCGACGCCTACCCCGTAGGTGAGCCACGATCCGAGAGAAACTTCCGAGACGTTGAGATCGCTGTTGCCGAGCTGCCGGTAGCGCATTGGGTTCCGTAGGGAGAGCAGGTACCGGCGACAACGCACAATCCACGCTAGACGATATTCCCGATCCGGCCTAATTTGGGCCGCCGGAGCGCTACCGACCTCCGCGGTACGTTTCGCGCCCCTCCAGCAGCAACATTCACCTTCATTTTTCCCATAGCACACATGAGACGCGCACTCAGGATTCTCGGGTATGTTCTCGGTGGATTCGTCGCACTGATCGTAATCGCGGTTGGCACGGTGTAC
>DATAIM010000281.1:0-1842 GCA_036262655.1 Gemmatimonadaceae bacterium
GACTGGAGGAAGTTCGTTCGTCGCGACGCGGTTGTTACCGCAGACGCGGCCGAAGGTGGCGAAGAGCCATTTGGCTCGAGGGAGGTTCGCATCACCGCCGTCGAGGGCGATACCGGGTCCGAGATAATCGTTGTCGAAGACGCGTCGGGTGCATCCCATCGCGTTCCGCTGGCCGCAATCAGCAAGGCGCGGCTCGCATTCAACTGGAAAAGGTAAGGGGCTGAAATGGCTGGTTCACTTGAAATCCTGACTGCGATCAGAGAGCTGACGAACACGAAGCAGCTGGACAGGTCCGAGCTGCACGGTCTCCTGTTCGACGGGATTACCGCCGCGCTGGCCAAGAAGCATGGGCCAACCGTTCAGGCCGAAGTGGATATCGACGAAGACAAGGGCACGATTCGCATCGTGCGTCTTCGCACGGTCGTCGCTGAAGTCCTCGACCCCGCGCGGGAGGTTTCGCTCGAGGAAGCTCGCTTTGAAGATCCCGAGTTTCAGGTCGGGGACGTCCTCGAGGATCCGGTCGACTTCGCCGAATTCGGCCGCATGGCCGTGCTCGCCGCCAAGCAGAGAATCATCCAGCGCGTCCGCGAGGGTGAGCGCACCAAGATTCGGGACGAGTTCACCAGCCGCGTTGGCGATCTTCTTTCAGGAGAGGTTCAGCAGATCGAGCGCGGCAAGCTCGTCATCATGCTGAACAAGTTCCGCGAGGCCGAAGCCGTCATTCCTTATCGCGAGCAGAATCACCGTGAGCATTTTCATCAGGGCGATCCGCTCCGTGCAGTCCTGAAGCGTGTGGAGGAGACTCCAAAAGGCCCGCGGCTCATGCTGAGTCGCGCCGACCCTATGTTCGTCAAGGCGCTCTTCAAGCTCGAAGTTCCCGAGATACAGCAGGGGATAGTCGAGATTCGCGCAGCGGCACGAGAGGTCGGCAACCGCACCAAGATCGCCGTTTTCTCCCGTGACGATTCCGTCGATCCGGTCGGTGCATGCGTGGGTCTCAAGGGGTCGCGCGTGCAGGCAGTCGTAAACGAGCTAGGGGGTGAGCGTATCGACATCGTGCCATGGTCTGCCGATCCGGAGCGCTTTGCGAAGCTGGCTCTCGCGCCTGCCCGCGTCGCTCGGGTGTTCAGCGATGCGGCGACGAAAACGATCCAGGCCGTTGTGGACGAGGATCAGCTTTCGCTCGCGATCGGCCGCAACGGCCAGAACGTTCGTCTCGCGTCGGAGCTCACTGAATGGAAGATCGAGCTCTACTCGAGCCGGGAGTGGATGGAGCGTGGGTCGGAGCAGCAGCTCTTCGCGCCGCTTCCGGGCGAAACTGACCAGAACGTGAATCCGCGGCTGTCGGAGATCGAGGGGCTTGAGCCGGCGACGGTGGCGGTTCTCGAGGAGGCAGGGTATCGGACTCTCGACGATATCATCGACCTCGAACGGGAGGACTTCCTCCGTCTGGCGGGAATCGCTCCCGAGGAAGCGGACCGTCTCATGACGATCATCGACGAGCTCACCACAGAAGAGGGATCGGCCGACGACGCGGGCGAACGCTCTGAGGAAGGACAGCCGAGTGATGCGACTGAATCGGGACTGCCCGCCGGAACGCAGGACACGGCGGATCAATCCGGACCCAGCGGCGTGACAGGGGACGAAGGGTCCGGCGGCTATGCGACGGGCGCGAATGATGGCGCGCCCGACACAGAGTCGGATGCGGCGGGAGCGAACGAGCCGAAGCGGGCCGAGCGAAAGGGCGAATGACCGATGCAGTCGCCCGCCAGAAAGTCCTAGGCCTCGTCGGCCTCGGACTTCGCGGGCGGCTCGCGGTGGTTGGTGTTCAGCAGGTGCGGG
>DATAIM010000282.1:0-5889 GCA_036262655.1 Gemmatimonadaceae bacterium
ATCCACGTCAGTAACACGACGCCGTATCACTTCCTTCACGGCTTCATCGATTACCTGAACGACCAGCTCGGGCTGCGGATCAAGCCGACGGAATTCCGTGGTGACATTTACCTGTCCGACACGGAAAGGACCTGGTTCAAGCAGGTCGAAGCTGCGGCGGGCGAGACGACCCCTTTCTGGCTTCTCGTTTCCGGCGGAAAGACAGACTTCACGATCAAGTGGTGGGAGCACCAGCGCTATCAGCAGGTGGTCGACCATTTCCGCGGGCGAATCGAGTTCGTGCAGGTCGGCGAAGGGGGCCACGTTCATCCACCGCTCGACGGTGTAGTAGATCTTCGCGGGCAGACAAGCCTGCGCCAGCTTGTGCGTCTTGTTTATCACTCGCAGGGCGTGGTGTCCCCCGTCAGCCTGCTGATGCATCTCGCGGCCGCAGTGGAGGTAAAGCCGGGCATGCCACAGAATCGCCCCTGCGTGGTGGTCGCCGGCGGACGCGAGCCACCGCACTTCACAGCCTATCCTCACCACCAGTTCATCCACACGGTCGGTGCACTCAAGTGCTGCGACAACGGGGGCTGCTGGAAATCGAGAACGGTACCCCTTGGCGACGGGGACGAGAAGGACAACCCGGATCAGCTGTGCGTGGACCCGGTCGTTTCAGAAGTTTCAAAACGTTTCCTCCCGCGATGCATGGACATGATCTCTGCGGAGGAAGTCATCAGGCGCATCGAGATGTACTTCACGGGTGGTGCGCTTCAGGATCTGTCGGATGACGATGACAGCCTGGTGTTGGAAGCGAAGTCAGGTCGATTGGCTTCGTGATTGGTGGTTCAGACAAAAATTTCTCGAGGAGGAAGTAAGACATGGCAGAGAAAAAGTTGGGCGACGCGCTGAGCGGAGCTCAATCGGCTGAGCAGTCACCGTTCGAGCGCATCGCAAAAGGAGCAGGAAAGCGGCGCGAGTTCCTGCTGCTCCTGTCGGGCGCGTCACTCGCCGGACTCGGAATGATGGCGTGCAGCGATGCGCTCTCGCCGATCGCGGCAGACGGTGGCCCGATGCCCCGGTTTTCGGGTGGCGGATCGAGCTCCAGCGGCAGCTCGAGCAGCTCCAGCGGTTCAGGCGGTAGCTCCAGCAGCTCGGGAAGCTCCAGCTCGAGCAGCTCCAGCATCTCGAGCAGCTCCAGCTCAACGAGTTCCAGCTCCACCAGCTCGAGCAGTTCCAGCTCGACAAGCTCGAGCAGTTCCAGCTCCAGCAGCTCGTCGTGTGTCACCGGAATTAGCCCGCTTCGAAGCACTTTCACGAACACGGGTGGATTCGGAAGCGTAACCGTCACTGCCCCCGCGGGGTGCAGCTGGACAGCCCAGAGGTCACCCTGGGTCAGGATCATCTCTGGCGGCAGCGGAACGGGTTCTGGTGCGATTCAGTATCAGGTCCGTGCGAATACGACCGGTGTCGCTCGCAGGGGTGGCATCAGGGTGCAGGGCGCGACACACATCATCCTTCAGGACGCCTGAGACACAGGGCTTCGAAGGAGCGCCTCGCGAAGTAGCTGGAAGCGAAGGTAGAAAGGGCGGAGATTCTCGGATCTCCGCCCTTTTTAGCTAGCCTTGGCCCGGGGCTTGGCCTTCACGGCGCGCGATTACGCACACGTGGCGCGAAGCAATGGGTCCGAAAGGGCGACCCAGAGCGGACAATGCCCGAGCCAGCCGGACGCTCCGCCGAGCTGTCCGCGCGACTGGCCAATGCTCGATCGCCCGCAGCCAGGACTCGAACTGGTAGCAGGGGCGGTCTGCAAAGTAGATCACCCTCTCAACGTGGAGCATGCTTGCACGGATCTCCTGGATGAAGACCGGAAAGTGGGCAGGCCGCAGATGCTCCGTCAGCACGGCGTGACCACGAAGCACGAGCGCACGCCGGATCTCGCCGAGCGCGGCGGCACGCCCGTCAGCGTCGAGCTGCCAGCTGTAGAGCCCGTCAGAAGCGACAATCACGTCAAACGAGTCAGAGGCAATAGGCAGTTGCGTTGCCGTTCCGACTGCGAACCGGGGCGTGGTAACCGTCCCGGCTGAGCGTAACCTCTGCCTCGCGCGCCGAGTTGCCGACGGCGATAGATCCATGGCCCACAGCTCGACCGGGATCGCGGAGAGACGTTCTGTCATGAGCCCAAGGCTGCATCCAAGCTCGAGCACGCGCCGAGGCGAGAGCCCCGCGACGAGCCTGGCGACGCGCTCTTGCCGCAGCAGTTCGACACCGCGTTCACTGAATGACCATGGCTCGCCGCCCTCTGCATGCATCTGCTCGAAAGCCTCACCCAGTCCGGGTGCGCGCGGAGGCGCAACTTCGTTGTTGTCCTTTACGGGCACGCGGCGGTCGGGCTGTGACATCAATCCCCCCGCCACCGCAGCCGGAAAAGATCCCAGGCGAGCCGCGCCGGTGAGCTGCTTGGTCTCACCGAAATGCGCCGTAACGCTAACATCGGCGTGTGGTCGAAGTTCGTTCGCCGCCTCACGATTACGCCCGCCTCGTATCCGGCCTTTCTCGCAAGTCCCATCACCGTCGCATCGTGACTTCCCCAGGGGTAAGCAATGGTTCGGACGTCCACTCCGAGCATCTGCTCGAGCGACTCGCGGGACTCGCGGAGCTCGCGCAGCGCTTCCTCGGGCGGGAGTTTGGTGAGCCGTGGGTGAGTGCAGGTGTGCGACTCGAAAGCGATTCCGGCGCGCTGCATCTCGCGGATTTGTGCGATGTCGAGAAGCGGCACTTTCGGCTCGTCGGGGTCCCATACGTTCGTCTGTCCAATCAATGCAGACGGCAGAAAGATGGTCGCTGGTAAACCGAGCCGGCGGAGAATCGGAAAAGCGGTCTCGTAATTGTCGCGATAACCGTCGTCGAACGTCAGCACCACGGCATTAACGGGAAGTTTCGACTGACCCCGGCGGTACGCCAGGTAATCCGCTAGCGAGATCACCCGGCCGACGCGCGAGAGCATCGTCATCTGCGCTTCAAAAAGGGCCGCCGGTATGTGGATCGCCGGATAATTCGTAGCGGGAGCCGCATCCGCGACTTTGTGATAGAGCAGAATCGGGACTGTGGGCATGAAGAGTCACGCAGTATGTGCCGCCCACCGGCCACGCGCCAGCGTCAAGGGTTCGCGTAGAGCAACGTCACCCTTTGGTTCGTCGTACCTTTTCTCCCATGGATATCATGTTCGTCGGCACCAACCGTGGGCCTGGAGGAACGGAATCTCATATCGTCTCAATGGCGAAAGCGATGGCCGATGCCGGGCATCGTGTGGGAGCTGCGGTGAGGCGTCGCGACTATATCGACAAAGGGCTCTTTGCCGATGCGCGGATACAGCGGTTCCCCGCAAAGACGTTCAGAGGATCGTGGGATATCCGCGCCGCCGCTTCGGTCGCGAAGGCCTGCCGCAACTTTCGCCCTCAGGTAATCGTGGGCTCCTTCGAGCGCGAGTATCTCGCGGCGATGCTCATCGCTAGGCAAATGGGTGCACTGTACACCCTGTTTCGGCACCTGGATGATCGGTACTTGCCGACGACAAGGCTCGCGATGCGGTATGCCGACATCGTCATCGTGCCGTCGCATTTTTCCCGCGGACGAGTGATCGAGATCGGTGTCCCAGCTGCTGCGGTGTTCGTTCTTTACAACGCTGTCGATACGAGCCGGTTCCGACCGGATCAGTACTCCCGCGCACGCGCCCGTCAGGATCTGGGAGTGAGCGACGACGAGGTGGTCGTATCCTTCTTCGGGCGTTTCGAGGCGGAGAAGGGAGTCTTCATTCTCTCTCGCGCACTCGAGCTGGCGATGGCGCGATGCCCGCTGATCAGACCGCTATGGGTCGGGCAGGGGAAGGAGATTGTGAACCTGAAAGCGATCGTGGAAAGTTCGCCGGGGGCCTCGCGTCCTCTATGGCGTCCCTGGACGGAAGACGTGAGTGGTCTCATGTGCGCCTCCGATGTCGTAGTGCTTCCTTCCATCGTGAACGAAACGTTCGGCAGAGTGATGATCGAAGCGCAGGCGTGCGGCGTGGCAGTGCTCGGCAGTGATTTGGGGGGCATACCAGAGACGATGCGCTCAGGCATCACTGGCCGGCTGGTGCCTGCTGGAGATGTCGCAGCCTGGGCCGATGCAATCGTGGCCCTGGCCGACTCGTCAGCCACCCGTCGCGCGCTGGGCAGCGCGGGAAGAGATTTCGCTGCGACGACCTTCGATCCGGCTGTCATCGCTCGACAATTCACTGACCTGCTGGAAGGCTTCTCCAGCGCCAAGGGCTTCTCCGGAGGACGACATCAATGCTGACTGGATTTCGACGCGCGTCGCTCGTCGGCGCAGCAATGCTCACAGGTGGCTGCTCGCGGGATTCGATCACCTCGCCCGACACGGCCGGACTTGGGCCGAGCCCGGCGAATCAATCCGCGGTTGATCTTCCGGTCGCAACGCTGGATCAGCTGTACGCGGCGGTCAACGATCCGTCGAACGCTGGGAAGCGCGTGGTTGTCGCTCCTGGCAAGTATCTGCTCGACAGTACTTATCCAAACGGCGGCCGGATCCAGCTTCAGAAAGACATGACGCTCTCCGGGCTCACGGGACATCCCGGTGCGGTGACCATCGATGCGTCGAACCTCTCAGCTGCGGCGTTGACGGACGGCGCCCTCGTTACCGGCGCGATCCGGGTGGGACGCGGCAGCAACACCGTCGAATGGCTTTCGGTCAGGAATGCAGTGAAAGGAGCTGCCGGAATCACTACCGACCTTTTCCTGCCGGGGCGGACGGTCGTAACGATTGCGCACGTGGTGGTGAGCGGCAGTCCGCGCGGTTTCGATATCCGGAACACTGGCAGCTCAGCCGCAGGCCGCCTGCTCGAGGTAGTGCTTTCCGACAATGAAGTCGTCCACAACCTGATCGGAACGGGACAGGGAATGAGAATCGCCAACCTCCTGGGAGCCGATGGCGCACGGATCCACGCCACGCTCGATGGTAACTACTCGCACGGAAATATCGCCGGCCTCCTTGCCGCAAATCAGGGCGTCTCCTCCGCCAGCGTTGCAATCGAGTCTCACGAGGATCGTTTCGAGGGAAATGGGAATGGGATTGTGCTGCTTGGGGGGATCATCCAGGGCACTGTGGCTGCGAGCCGCAATCTTACCCGATTCTCGGCGACCGGCACTCATGTCACGGGCAACACTGGTCAGTTGGGTACTACCTTCCCGGCGCGCTTTGGTATCGGTGTCTACGGAGGTGTCCGTACAGGCGCTGTTGCAGCTTCTGACAACACCGCTGAACTCAACCTGACTGATGTCGGGATTGCAGATAACGGAGGGCCCGATATCGCGGCATGGGGGGCGATCAGCTCGACGACGGTGCCGGCAGGCACTGGAAATCTTGCGATGGTGCGTCTTTTTGGTTCGTCGATCAATGCCGGGGTTGTTCCCGTTGGCAGCGATCCCGCGGAGCCGGCGGGAACGAATCGGGTCGTCGTCGTACGGGGCGTCTGATCGTTGCCTATGTCGACTTTCAGCGCCTTTCCGCTGACGTACCGGCCCCCTATACCTTCGACGTAAACCATCGAGCTCGGCTGCCCAACTTTGCACCAGCACGAATTCTATGGGACGTCGCGCTGTCCGGATTGTCATCCTTGATCATCAGGAAACGACGCCTCCAACGGGCGATCGTAAGAGCGCGTCATCCGATTCACACGCCCGGTGCCCAGTTTAGCCCTGAAGCTCCGTTAAACCGGAAATGAAAACGGCCCCGATAGGGGCCGTAACCGGTGTTGTATGTAACGCGCCCGAAGGGACTCGAACCCCTAACCTTCTGATCCGTAGTCAGATGCTCTATCCAATTGAGCTACGGGCGCCCGTTTAATTTTTCGCG
>DATAIM010000283.1:0-5642 GCA_036262655.1 Gemmatimonadaceae bacterium
GGGCCGATGCGATCTCTCCGACGTTGAGATTCGCCGCGATGAGCTCCTCGCGATTCGGAGTGTCGATCCCGTAGTAGCACGGGCCCGTGATGGGCGAGGAGCTGACTCTCATGTGCACTTCCCGGGCGCCTGCAGCGCGGACCATCGCGACGAGGCCGCGCGTCGTCGTTCCGCGCACTATGGAATCGTCGACCATAACTACGCTCTTTCCGTCGAGCACTTCGCGGACGGCGTTGTACTTCACCTTTACCTTCGCGTCACGTCCCGCCTGTGTGGGCTGAATGAAAGTGCGCCCGACGTAATGGTTGCGGATGAGTGCGAGCTCGAAGGGGAGATCCGACTCTTCAGCATAGCCAAGGGCGGCCGAATTGGACGAATCGGGAACGCTGAAAACAAGATCTGCACCTGGCGCCGGATGCTCGAGCGCGAGGCGCCTGCCCAGCTGACGCCGTGCGCGGTCGACCGAGCCTCCGAAAACGCGGCTGTCGGGACGTGCGAAGTACACGTACTCGAAAACGCATTTGCGACCCTCCCTCGGAGGCAGTGGCCGGGTCGTGCGCATCCCCTCGCGGTCAACCGCGATGATCTCTCCCCGCTCGACTTCTCTTATCGGGGTTGCACCCACGATGTCGAGAGCACAACTCTCCGATGCGAACACATAAGCGTCATCGAGTTTGCCCATCACGAGTGGACGCCAGCCTCGTGGATCCCGCGCCGCAAGCAGGGTGTCGCCAATGGTCACCACCAGCGAATACGCGCCTTCCACATCGCAGAGCGCGTCCGCGACCTTTCCTTCGGGAGTCGCCGATGAAGATCGCGCGATGCGATGAACGAGGACTTCGGAATCCATGGTCGACGTGAAGATCGAGCCCACGTCCTCCAATTCGCGCCGCATTTCCGTCGCGTTGATGAGATTGCCGTTGTGCGCGAGGGCGATATGTCCGTCGCGGAACCGGGCGAGTACCGGCTGTGCATTCTCGATAGTGGAGGAGCCAGCGGTGCTGTAGCGCGTATGCCCGATGGCAACGTCTCCCTGCATCTGGGACAGCTCGCCTGCATCAAGCCCGTCGGAGACGAGGCCCATCGTCTTCGCAGCTCGCACCGCGCCGTCGCGGCTCGATGTCACGATTCCGGCCGATTCCTGTCCGCGATGCTGAAGGGAGTAGAGCCCGAGGTGCGAAAGCTCTGCAGCTCCGGCATGTCCATGAATTCCAAAGATCCCGCACATTAGTCAGGCCACCGTCAGTGCAGCTTCCGGCTCGCTTGCAACCGCGGGAGCTGCCATTATCGACGGAATTGCATCGTGCCACGCACGCGACAGGGCGCCGACTTCGGCCTCGAGGCTGGTTTCCCCCGCACGGATGCTGAAGCCCTCCGTTGACTCGGCTACTACTCCGATTCTGTAAACGGGAACGGCGTGCCTGGCCGCGATGCGCTCTATCGCTTCCGGTATTGCCGAGCTCAGGACATAACGACCCTGCGTTTCGCCAAACAGCGCGGCGCGCGGAGTCACTGCCGGCAGCACCGAGAGATCCACGCGAGCCCCTTTAGGTGAGCGAATGTCTGCGATGCACGCTTCCGCCAGCGCTACCGCAAGCCCGCCGTCACTGCAATCATGAGCAGATTCAACTACACCTGCGGCAATCGATTCAAGAAGCGCGTCGATCGCACGCGCCTCGTGATCGAGGTCACACGCTGGAGGCGTTCCGGCGACGACTCCATGAATGTGCGCGAGGTATTCGCTTCCGCCGAGCTCGTCGCGTGTGTCGCCCATGAGCAGAATGATATCGCCATTCGACTGGAAGGTCCCAGCCGTGACCTGATCGAGTGACTCACACACACCGATCATTCCCACTACAGGGGTAGGATAGACGGCACCCCGCGGACTCTCGTTATACAGAGAGACGTTACCACCGGTCACTGGTGTGGAGAGCGCTCTGCACGCTTCGCCCATCCCCCGGATCGCCTCTCGAAGCTGGTAGAACACGCCGGGCTTTCGCGGATTGCCGAAATTCAGGCAGTTCGTGATCGCTTTGGGCCGTGCCCCGGTGCAGGCGACATTCCGAGCAGCTTCTGCGACGGCTATTCTTCCGCCGACCGCTGGGTCGAGATAGGTGTACCGACCGTTGCAATCCGTCTTGACTGCGATCGCCTTTCCGGTCCCGCGAATCCTTATCACCGCAGCGTCGCCGCCAGGCCCGATTACTGTATTCGTCCGGACTGTAGAGTCGTACTGACGGTATGCCCAGGCCTTGCTCGCGATCGTCGGTGAAGACAGCAGGCGGGTCAACGTCCACGCAGGGTCGGTCTCCTCCACCAGTGGTGGTATCGCCAGAACATCGCGGGAGCGAAGAGCTGCGATTCCGGCGTCCTCTTCTGCCTCGGGACTATACCGCGGGCAGTCGGTGACGAGTCGCGACCCGGGGAACTCGGCCACCACACGCGGGCCTTCAGTGATGCGGTACACCGGCTCGGCGATGACTTCGCCGATCACTTCCGCTGTCAGGTCCCACTTCGCAAGGATATGCTGGACGTCCGCTTCGCGGCCGCGGTGGGCAACCACGAGCATCCGCTCCTGCGATTCACTGAGGAGGATCTCGTAGGGCGTCATGCCGGATTCGCGGACAGGGACCTTCGTCACGTCGATCGTGATCCCGACGTCGCCGCGTTCCGCCATCTCTGCCGAGGACGAGGTCAGTCCTGCAGCGCCCATGTCCTGAATTGCGACGATGTGTCCGCTCCGGATCAGCTCCAGACTTGCCTCCAGAAGAAGCTTCTCCGTAAACGGGTCACCGACCTGAACCCGCGGGCGTTTCGCATCACTCGCTTCGGACAGATCTTCCGAGGCGAATGACGCCCCGTGTATTCCGTCGCGGCCCGTACGAGCGCCGACCGCAATGATTGGATTCCCGACGCCTTCCGCTTTGGCACGAATCAGATCGCTTTCGTGAAGAAGTCCGACGCACATCGCGTTCACGAGCGGGTTGCCCTCGTACGCGGGGTCGAAAACGATTTCACCGGCCACTGTCGGTACGCCAACGCAGTTGCCGTAATCTCCAATCCCCTTCACGACTCCGCTGAACAGATAGCGGACTCGCGCGCTGTCCAGCGAGCCGAAGCGCAGAGAGTTGAGCATCGCGATCGGACGCGCTCCCATCGTAAACACGTCGCGAAGAATTCCCCCGACGCCTGTTGCGGCACCCTGATACGGCTCGACGGCGGACGGGTGATTGTGAGATTCGATCTTGAAGGCTACAGCAAGCCCATCGCCGATCGAGATCACGCCCGCGTTTTCTCCCGGACCCTGTAATACCCACGGAGCCGAACTCGGAAGCGTCCTGAGGAGATTGCGCGAGTGCTTGTACGAGCAGTGCTCGCTCCAGAGTGCGCTGACAATGCCCAGTTCTGTGAACGTTGGGGTCCGACCGACCATTGAAACAAGCCGGTCGTACTCTTCCGACGTCAGTCCGTGCTCGGCCACCAGCTCCGGGGTTATCTGCGGATCGCCGGGGCGGGGGAGAACCTCACCCATGGTCAGGCGGCGACACGCGCGAGCACTGACTCGAACAAGCCAAGTCCATCGCGGGATCCAAGCACGGAATCGAGCGCCCGCTCTGGATGCGGCATCATTCCGAGAACGTTCCCCTCGGCGTTCACGATTCCCGCGATGCCGTTCATGGAACCGTTAGGATTGCCATCCTCCGTACCGGACTGATCGTCGCCAATGTAGCGGAACACGACCTGACCGTTCTCCTCCAGCGATTCGAGCGTCGAATCGTCAGCGGTGTAGCGTCCATCTCCATGTGCGATGGGAACCCGTATGACCTGCCCGCTCTCGTACCGGCTCGTGAACAGCGTGTCCGAGTTCTCAACCTGGAGCGCGACAGTTCGCGATATGAATTGAAGGTTCGCGTTCCGGAGGAGCGCGCCTGGGAGCAGCCCGGCTTCGCAAGCGATCTGAAAGCCGTTGCAGATTCCCATGACCGGACGGCCCCGCCTCGCGTGATCGATCACCTCGCACATCACCGGGCTGAAACGCGCGATCGCCCCGGGCCGCAGATAATCTCCGTAGCTGAATCCTCCCGGCAGGATGATCACGTCGGACCCTTGCAGGTCGTGATCCTTGTGCCAGATGTAAACCGCGTGCTCGCCGATCGAATCAACGACTGCGCGGAACGCGTCGTAATCGCAATTCGATCCCGGAAATGTGACAACGCCAAACTTCATCTTTCGGCAGCCGACTCGATCTCGAAATCCTCCGTTACCGGATTCGCGAGAAGTCTCTGACACATCGCGCGAACCGATTCGGTCGCTTGGCTGGCGTCAGAGGCATCGGTCTCGATGACCATGTGGCGGCCCACGTGAACCTCGCGAACGCCTTCGAAACCGAGGGCGTGAAGGGCACCTTCAACTGCCTTTCCCTGAGGATCCAGCAGCCCTCGGCGTGGGGTGATGTGCACAGACACACGGAACGCGCTCACTTGTCGCCCTCTTCACCCGGGTAGGGAGGATATCCACGGTTTCCACCGTCGCGCGGATAGGGGCGCCGCCGCCGACGCCGGCGCTGCGCCTGTGCCTGGTCAGGAGTGATGTCGGCAACGATGATCTGTGGGTCGGGATCGAGGTCCTCGTCAGCGTCGGAGATAACCGGCACGTCGCCCCGCGGCTTCCGGCCGATCAAGCCGAAAAACACAGTTTTTGCGACCCCGTATACCACGTAAATGACCAGCGCCGGAAAATAGAACTGCTTGCGGAGCACGATTATCCCGATGATCGTGACTGCAACGACGAGCGATCCGAGAATCTGGCTCAGCTTCCTGTAGCCGACGGTCGGAACGGCGGGGTATGAGACATTGCTGATCATGAGAAACGCCAGCGACAGCATCAGGAAGCGCAGCCAGAAATGCCATGGCAGGTCGCCGAGTATCGTTTCGTTGTAAAGGGTGCTCTGGCTGAACCAGTAGTAGGTAGCGAGCGTCATCCCCGCGGCCGGACTCGGCAATCCATGGAAGTAGCGCTTGGCGCGGCCTGCCTGCTCTACGTTGAACCGGGCGAGGCGGATTGCGGCGCACGCAACGTACAGGAAGGGGATCAGCCACTCCCATCCTTCGCGGTTCAAGACCGCGAAGTACATAATCAGCGCCGGGGCGAGGCCGAATGTGATGACGTCAACGAGCGAGTCGAGCTCGGACCCGAAGCGCGAGCCGCTGCCCGTAGCACGCGCGACACGGCCATCGAGCGCGTCGGCTACGCCACCGAGGACGATGAGAATCCCGGCGAAATCGAATTGGCCGCGCGATGCGGATACTATCGCGAAAACACCGCAGAACAGATTCGCGAGCGTGAGGCCGCTCGGAAGCACCACGACTGCGCGCCTCATCCTGCGCTGGGGAGGCAGGTCCCTCATCTCCGCCGACCCGCTGGTGCTCATCGCTGTGCCAGCTCCGCGATTACGGTTGTTCCGGCGATCGTAGTCGCCCCGAGCTTTACGCGCAGCTTCGAGTCAGTTGGAATGAAGATGTCGACGCGGGATCCAAATCTGATGATCCCCAGTCGTTCGCCCTGTTTCACGTCCTGCCCGACTTTCGAGTAAGTCACGATGCGACGTGCAATCAGACCAGCGATCTGCCGCACCAGAATCC
>DATAIM010000284.1:0-3191 GCA_036262655.1 Gemmatimonadaceae bacterium
TGGGTGCCTACGTCGTCTTGCTCGTGACACTTGCATTTCGGCACGAGATGTGGCGGGATGAGGTGCGGGCATTCTCGGTGGCGACGCGCGCTGCCTCGTGGGGGCAGATGCTGTCCGATCTCCATCACGAGGGACACCCGGCGCTCTGGTACATAATGCTGCGGGCCGGATACGCGATTACGCGCTCGAGTCTTGTGCTGCCCATCACAGCAATACTGGTCGCCGTCGCCGCCGCGTACCTCATTTTACGCTATGCTCCTTTCCCCTTCTGGCTGCGCCTGCTCGCTGTCTTCGGAGCATTTCTTGGTTTCGAGCTCAGTATCGTAGCGAGAAATTACGGGATCGGTGTGCTGCTGATGGTCGCCGCCTGCGTCATGTTTGGACAACGCCGCACACAGCCGTGGTACCCGGCGATCTGCCTCGCTCTGATGGCGAACACCAGCGTTCATGCAGCGCTTGCCTCTCTGGTGCTGGTGCTTGTATGGATAAGTGACGCTTTCAACCGCAACGGGCGACGCACTCTGTTTCGTCGCGCGAGCATCGGATCGATCGCGCTCGTCGTTGCCTCGGTCTCGATCGCCTTCGCTACTGCCCGGCCAACATCGGACATGGCGTGGGCGTTCTCGCCCGCCGGCATCGACACAGGGCACGTCCTCCGCACCATGGTGACGGACCCCGGCCTTGCCCTCCACGGGGTTCTCGGCGCGAACGTCGCCGCTGCGGGCGAGTTTCCGTGGCGCTATTTGAGCATCGATCCGGAAGCAGCGTCACGCATCATCGTCGACGTCGTTCTGCTCTGGCTTGCGTGGTCGCTGCGATCCCGGCCCGTTCACCTGATTGCCATGCTCGTCACCATCATCGGTTTCGAAGTTCTGTTCCGCGAGGTGTATTCAGGCGCGCTGAGACACGAGGGAATTATCGCCTTTCTTCTTTTCTCGATCTGCTGGCTCGCTCAGGAGCAGCCGGGCCGCGAGACGCGCGAATCGCCGACCATCGCACTCGGTCTCCTTCCCCTTTTTGCGATTCAGGCGGCGGCGCTTCCGTTTGTCGCGCAGCGGTATTTCTTCAAGCCGGCGTCCGCCAGCAAGGGCTACGGTGCCTTTCTTGAATCGCATCCGCGCTACCGTGACGCGATTCTCATGAGCGAGCCGGATTACATGATGGAGGCGCTGCCCTATTACTCCGGGAACCGTGTGTATATGCCGCGGCAAAGGGAGTTCCATTACCGTGTGTACTTCGATCGCGGCCAGAAGCGCATTCAGCATTTGTCGCTGGACCGCCTGCTGACAATCGCCGACAGCGTCGCCTGCGCGCACGAGGCGCCGGTGCTTCTCGCACTTGCCAATACCGAAATATCATGGAAGGCGTCGGGGACCGGGCGTCCGCAATACAAGGGTGCGACGTTCTGGTGGACAGAGGGCGATCGGATAAAGTTGTATCGGAGAGGTAGACTCGTTGCGTCGTTTCCGGAGTCGATTTCCGACGAGTATTACCACGTTTTCGAAATCGCGCCGGCGTGTAAGTCGAGCTGATTCTCGGCAAGAGACCCGACGGGGCCGCGCCCCGGACGGGTCGGACCGTCGCGACAGATAGAGGGGTCGATGTATTTTGAGTGGATATGCTCCGCCGCCCCGGCCTCCTCACACGCCCGCCGTTTTGACCGGTTTCATCCCGGTTAACCAGCCTGTCCTCGACGGCAACGAGCGAAAGTATCTCAGCCAGTGCATCGATACGGGATGGATCTCGTCCGAAGGTCCCTTTATCCGTGAATTCGAGGAGCGGTTTGCCGCCCGCGTTGGCCGACGACACGGAGTAGCTGTCTGCAACGGATCCGCCGCACTCGATGCTGCCTGCGCTGCAATCGGTTTGGATTCCGGCGACGAGGTAATCATGCCCACGTTCACGATCATCTCGTGCGCCGCCGCGCTCACCCGGCTCGGAGTCACCCCGGTACTCGTGGACTGCGACTCGTCGACATGGAACATGGATGTGTCGGCTCTCGAGCAGCTGATCACTCCGCGCACAAAGGCGATTATGGCCGTTCACATCTACGGCCTGCCGGTAGATATGGACCCGGTCCTCGCGCTTGCGGGCAAGCACCGTCTAGTTGTCATCGAGGACGCCGCCGAGATGATTGGCCAGACGTACTACGACCGGCCGTGCGGGTCTCTCGGAACCATCTCCACGTTCAGCTTTTATCCCAACAAACATGTTACGACGGGTGAAGGCGGAATGATCGTGACCGACGACGACGATCTGGCGGAGCGATGCCGGAGCCTCCGGAACCTTGCGATGCAGCCGACGCGGCGATTCATCCACGAGGAGCTGGGCTGGAATTTTCGCATGACGAACATGCAGGCGGCGCTGGGCCTCGCTCAACTGGAGCGCCTCGACCACTTCGTGCCGATCAAGCGGCACATCTTCAATCGATATTCGGAGCTACTGGCCGACATCCCCACGCTCCAGCTTCCAGTTCCATCGACGGCATACGCGACGAACATCAACTGGGTATACGGCGTGGTGATCAGTGAGGATGTCGCTTTCGACGCTGAAGATGCCATGAAGCGACTGGCTGACCGCGGAGTGGGAACGCGTCCTTTCTTCTGGCCGATGCATGAGCAGCCGGTGTACCGGCGCATGGGAATGTTCGCCGCGGACCGTCATCCAAATGCCGAGCGGATTGCGCGTCGTGGCTTCTATCTGCCGAGCGGACTGGCACTGACCGACGAGAATCTGAACACCGTATCCAGGGCGGTGCACGAGGTGTTCGCGTGACTGTATTCGCGGGTTACTCGCGCTATTACGATCTGCTCTACCGCGATAAGGACTACGCCGGCGAAGCACGCTGGGTAGCCGCGCTCATTGAAAAGCACGCTGCCTCGGCCCGGTCGCTGATGGAGATTGGATGCGGAACCGGCGCGCATGCAGCCAAGCTCGCTGGGCTTGGCTACGACGTGACAGGGGTCGATATGAGCGAGGGAATGCTCGCTGCCGCCAACGGCCGAAAGCGCGGCCTGCCGCCGGGCCTCGCATCGCGTCTCGACTTCGCGCACGGGGACGCCCGATCGGTACGTCTCGGCCGTCGATTCAATGCAGTCATTTCGCTCTTTCACGTGATGAGCTACCAGACGTCCAACGCCGACATCTCCGCCGCGTTCTCAACCGCGAGGGAGCATCTTCTTCCCGGAGGT
>DATAIM010000285.1:0-10955 GCA_036262655.1 Gemmatimonadaceae bacterium
ACTTGAAAATCATTCTGGCTCACCTATCCTGTTCGTTTTGCAACTCAATCAAACTGTTCTGCTTCCTTCACCTTCAGGGATTCAGGCTGCCATTCTCGATGGAAAACAGCTCCATCGGGCGACCCCCGATTAATAAGGAGCGATCGCGACGTCGGTCCTGGTGAAATCTTCTCCGATGAACAACAACGGCTGCCCCGGATCCTGAGCAAGCCCACAGGAAAGGCAGTCCCCATATCGAGTACTGTGGGCGATCCGACGCCCCTGCCGAATCTCGTGTAGCCCGACCGCGCAAACTCCGCTGCGCCAGTCGAAAACGTTGCGATGACCGCCGACGTGTCGATCACCATGGCTAAGTGGGGAGCCCGAATTCGTCAGACCCCACCACGTCGTGCGGACTTCGTGGATCCCGCTCGGGCAGTGCTGCTACCAACGCCTGGATCTGCGCGATTTCATCGAACAGTCGACTGCGACGGTTTCGCGGTCTGACCGCCTCGGATGCGCTGGTTCGGTCGCCTCTCAGCTGATCCCGAAAGAACCTTCGAAAGGCGCACCTTTATCTCGCCTTTTCACGGACCCCTTCCAGTCGTATAATCGACCCTGCACAAAAGCGCACTACCTCAGTAGAAACCTTGAGCCCCAAGGTGAGGCCATTCACTCGATCCCGGCGTCGCTCGAATGATTGAACCCGCTGACCGTCTCGCCTCCGCGCTCGCCGACCGCTACCGCATCGAGCGCGAGCTCGGCAAGGGCGGCATGGCCACCGTCTATCTCGCTCAGGATTTACGGCACGGACGCAAGGTCGCGGTGAAGGTGCTGCTCCCTGAGCTTGCCGCAGTGCTCGGCGCTGAGCGGTTTCTATCCGAGATCCACGTGACAGCGGCACTTCAGCACCCGCACATTCTGCCGCTGTTCGACTCTGGTCAGGCCGACGGCCAGCTCTTCTACGTGATGCCCTTCGTCGAAGGTGAATCACTTCGGTCGCGCCTCGACCGCGAGCGGCAGCTCCCCATCGCTGATGCGCTCCGCATCTGCCGTGAGGTCGGAAGCGCACTCGGATACGCGCACCGCCATGGTGTGATCCATCGCGACATCAAGCCGGAGAACATCCTCCTTCAGGAGGGGCATGCGCTCGTTGCCGATTTCGGAATCGCACTCGCCGTAACAAGCGCCGGAGGCGGACGGCTAACGCAGACGGGACTCTCCCTCGGAACTCCGCAGTACATGAGTCCCGAGCAGGCAACCGGCGAGCGCGAGATCGACGCCCGCAGCGATCTCTACTCTCTGGCCGCCGTCACCTACGAGATGCTCGGCGGCGAGCCACCGCATACGGGAACGACGATGCAGGCGGTTATCGCGCGAATGCTCACCGAGCGTCCACGAAACGTGCGGTCGATGAGATCGAGCGTTCCGGAGAACGTCGCCAATGCGCTCGATGTCGCTCTTGAACGGATTCCCGCCGACAGGTGGAATTCAATTGAAGAGTTCGAGCAGGCCATCGACGGGAAGGTTACGCCGGCGAAGCGCTCGAGCGGTACACTTATCGCCGGCACCGGACGGACGGGCGCTGAGTATCGCAGCCGACTCAAGGATCCGGTCACGCTGGCGCTCGCTGGTATCGCATTCGTCGCGCTGCTGATTGCCGCCGCCGCTATTGCTATGCGTCGCACGCCAGTCGAGCTCCCCACTGCGCGGTTTCTCATTACACTGCCAAAGGGAACCGAGTTCGCCTTGCTGACGCAGGATGCATTCGCACTTTCCCCCGATGGAAAGCTGATTGCATTCGCCGCGCGCGACTCGACCCTCACGCCCCGGATTTTCCTGCGCGCGATCGGCGACACGCGAGTCACTCCGCTCCCTGGCACGGAGGGAGTGATCAACGTGTGGTTCTCGCCCGATGGCCGATGGCTCGGATTTGCCGGTGCGTCCGGGATCAGGAAGATCTCGATCGCCACTCACGACATTGTCGATGTCGCCGGGTTGAATGGCGTCTACGGCGGAACGACGTGGTCGCCGAGCGGCAATCTCGTGATCTCGGCCAACAACGCGCGCTTGTTCGTTGTTCCGCAAAACGGCGGAACGGAAAGGAAGCTTTGTAACAAGTCGGGCGATGAGATAATCAGTCAAACCGAGCCGCTTGCACTTGCCGATGGGGAGACGATCCTTTTTTCAGGATCGAAATCCAACTCCATTGCTGCCCAGCGCCTCGGCGTCGGCTCGCTGCGCACGGGGGACTGCAAGCTGCTCGATGTGCCGATGATACATGCCCTTGGCGTCGCCGATGGTATTGTGGTGTTCGCAAACCTGTCCGGCGTCATCATGGCAGCTCCGTTCGACGAGCGGTCGAAAAAGATCGAAGGAAGTGCCATCCCTCTTGTCAGCGATGTCGACGTCAACCAGACCACCGGTACGGCGCAGGCATCGATGTCTCTGACTGGATCGCTGGTTTATCTCACCGCAAACGCTTCGACGGAGCTGATGAAGGTCGATGCGGGTGGAGTGGCAGGCCGGCTCTTCCCTGACGTCAGAACCTATGCCTACCCGCGCTATTCGCCGAACGGAAAGAAAATCGCGGTCGCGGTAGCAGTCACTGCGCAGCGAGACATATGGGTGATCGATCCTCAGGCCGGGACGATGTCCCGCCTTACATCCGGCGGCTACATCAACGACAGGCCCGAATGGTCACCCGATGGAAGACGGGTGCTTTTCCGCACAAGCCGCGGCACGCGATCCGCCATCTGGTGGAGATCTGCCGACCTGAGTGATGAAGAATCAGCTCTTCTCACCAACGACAAGGAGGATTACTACGAGGCAGTGATGACTCCGGACGGAAGCTCTGTGGTCTATCAGGTGGATACCGCGGGGGCCGACGTTGTCGCGCAGTCTTTGACCGGGCAGCGAAAAAAGACAGCGATTGCAGCAAGTCCGTTCATCGAGGATATGGCGCGACTTTCCCCGGACGGGAAATGGGTCGCATACGTGTCCGACGCGTCTGGGTCGAGCGAGGTTTTCGTGCAGCCCTTCCCCGGTGCAGGGCCTCGTGTCCAGGTCTCGAGCAGGGGCGGAGACGAACCTGTCTGGGCACGCGATGGCTCGCGCATCTTCTACCGAGACGGCCGCAACGTTGTCGCAGTGAGCTTTCGTACGGCTCCAGAGTTCGAGGTCACAGGACGCCGGGAGCTGTTTCCCGACATTTACGTCAAGCGAAGCCTGCCGCACGCGAACTACGATGTCTCGCCAGACGGATCGTCCTTTCTTTTCCTCCGCGAAACGTCGGACAAGGAAGCGGTGGTCATTTACAACTGGCTGCCTGAGGTTCGGTCACGCCTGAAAGAGTCTCGCGAGGCGAAAAACTGATCGATCGGCAAACGATCCTCATGGTGAGCGCGTAAGCCGACGCCTCACCCATTGAAGCACGTCACGTCCTGCGACTCCCGCTCCGCTTGCCGGCAACGGCAGGGAATCGCATTATCTCCGGGCCGGAAAACCCGAATTCCCTATACCATAGAGTTGCACATGCCTTTCACTCCGCGCCTGATCATCACGGCCCTTTCGTTCGCGGCGATGACTGCTCCCTGCATTCCTGCCTTCGCCCAGACAACCGTCACTCCCGCCACACCGACCGCTGACGATCTCATCGCTCGTTATCTCAACACCGTTGGCGGTCCCGAGAAAATGCAGGCGATCAAGAGCCTGCGCCGAGTCGGCAAATACACAGGCAGCGGCGGATTCGAGGCGATCTACATCCAGGAGAACAAGCGCCCCGACTGGGTTCGCGAGGAGTTTGTTTTCCAGGGCATGACGGCCGTCAATGCGTGGGACGGCAAGACCGGCTGGAAGATCGACCCATTCCAGGGGAAGAAAGACGCCGAGTCGCTCAGTGAGGAGGAGATGAGGAGCATTCTCATCGATGCGGATTTCGACGAGCCCATCGTCGACTATGCGAAAAAAGGCAACAAGGTCGCATTCGCCGGAATGGACCAGATCGAGGGCACCGACGTCTACAAGGTGAACGTCACGCTCAAAAACGGCGACACGCGGACCTACTATCTCGATACCGACTCCTACGTACCGATAAAGATCGACGACAAACGGACCATCCGCGGCTCCGAACAGGAGATCGAAACCATACTCGGCGACTACAAGCAGGTGGAAGGCTGGTTCATTCCCTTCTCCATCGAGTCCGGCCGCAAAGGCGACCAGCAACGGGGCAAGATCAACTGGGAAAGAGTCGAGGCTAACGTTAACCTCGACGATGTGCGGTTTCGCAAGCCGGAGGGAAAGTGATGCAGAATCCCTCGCGTATTCTCGCCGCCACTCTGCCGGTGTTCATCGCATCGATTGCATCGGCACAGGCAGCAAGGCCGGCCTCAGCCGCCAGGGTCGACTCGGAAACCATCTCCGGACTTGGCGCACGTAACATCGGCTCAGCAGCAATGAGCGGACGCATCGCAGCACTCGATGCCGTCCACGAAGGCGACCGCCTCACGATCTACGTCGGCTCGGCAAGCGGCGGCGTATGGAAATCGAGCAACGGCGGCACCACGTACAAGCCGGTATTCGACAAGCAGCCGGTACAGTCGATCGGTGCGGTCGCGATCGATCCGAAGAATCCAAAGGTGATCTGGGTCGGCACCGGAGAATCGTGGACACGCAACAGCGTCTCGATCGGAGATGGCATCTACAAGTCGATGGATGGCGGTGAGAACTGGACCAACATGGGCCTCAGGAATTCCGAGCGAATCGCGAAGATCCTGATCGATCCGTCGAACACAAATACCGTTTACGCCTGCGTTCCCGGAAAGCTGTGGAGCGACAGCGACGAGCGCGGCGTGTATCGCACGACGGATGGCGGAAAGACGTGGGCGCTGATCCTCAAAGGGCCGAATCTCTCTACCGGCTGCTCGATGATGTCCATGGATTCAAAGAACCCGAAGACGATCTATGCGGGCATGTGGGACTTCAGACGGAAGGGCTGGACGTTCCGCTCGGGAGGCGAAGGCGAGACCGCGGCGAGTGGAAGCGGACTCTTCAAGAGCACCAATGGGGGGAATACGTGGAACGGGCTGGACGCGTCCAGCGCAAAGGGTCTTCCCGCAAAGCCGTGGGGACGTGTTGCAGTAACTGTCGCACCATCGAAGCCGGAAGTCGTCTATGCCTTCATCGAAGCGGTTCCACCCCTCAACGGTCTCTACAGATCCGCTGATGGTGGCCGCACGTGGGAAGCACGCGACCGAAGCCAGGCGATGGTGTGGCGCCCCTTCTACTTCGCCAACCTCATCGTCGATCCGAAAAACGAGAACCGCATCTACAAGCCGGATGGTCCGCTGGTCTTCAGCTCCGATGGAGGCGCCAGCTTCAGCAATATTTCAGGCGGCGCACACGGCGACTTTCACGATGTGTGGATCGATCCGCGTAACAGCGACCATCTGATCACCGGAGATGACGGCGGAATCTGGTATTCCTACGATTCCGGCAACAAATGGTGGAAGGGAGAGAATCTTCCGGTCTCGCAGTTCTATCATGTGAGCGTGGATATGGACCGTCCCTACCACGTATACGGAGGTCTCCAGGACAACAGCTCGTGGGTTGGAGATTCCGAGTACCCGGGCGGGATCACCAACAGCAGATGGGAGAACATGTATGGTGGTGACGGGTTCTGGATGTTCGCCGATCCATCGGACACCACCTACATCTACGCCGAGTCACAGGGTGGTTACATCGGGCGGATCAATCGCAAGACGCACGAGGTCCGCCCGATCTACCCTCTTCCGCGCTACAGCGAGAAGAAGCTTCGCTTCAACTGGAACACACCGATCCACATCAGCGCCACGAACAAAAACACGATCTACATCGGCTCCGAGTTTCTGTTCCGGTCACGCGATGCAGGCCAGACCTGGGCGCGCATCTCTCCCGATCTCACCACCAACGACCCATCGAAGCAGAAGCAGGAGCTCTCCGGCGGTGTAACGGTCGACAACTCCGCGGCGGAGATGCACACCACGATCTACGCGATCGCGGAATCTGCGCGCGACGCGAGCGTGATCTGGGTCGGCACCGATGATGGCAACGTCCAGCTCTCACGGGATGCAGGCAAGACGTGGAAGAATGTCACGCCGAACATCAAGGGACTTCCAAGGAACGCCTGGGTGTCTTCAATCGAGCCGGGTCATTTCGCCGACGGCACCGTGTACGCCACGTTCGACCTTCACACGTTCGGCGACATGCGTCCCTACTCGTACAAGTCCACCGATTACGGGAAAACGTGGACGTCGATTGTTGCGCCTGACGCAGGAGTGCGCGGTTACGCGCATGTCATCAAGGAGGATCTCGTCAGCAAGGATCTGCTCTTCCTCGGCACCGAGTTCGGCCTCTGGGTATCGCTCGATGGCGGCGCACGCTGGGCGCGCTACAAGGGTGGAGATATGCCTGCCGTTGCCGTCCGCGACCTCGCGATTCACCCGCGAGACAACGACCTCATTGTCGCTACACATGGGCGCGGAATCTGGATCATCGACGACATCACGCCTCTTCGTGGACTGACACCCGCAGTCCTCGCGCAGAACGTCGCGTTCATGAAAGCGCGCCCGACCGTACAACGCATCGGCGCATTCGGCGGATGGGTGAATGGAGATGCTGCATTCGTAGGCCCGAATCCTCCGGACGATGCAGTCATCACCTACTACCTCCAGAAGCGACACATCTTCGGCGACATGAAGCTCGAGGTTCTCGATTCTGCAGGAGGCGTCGTTGCAACTCTGCCGAGTACGAAACGGCGTGGCCTGAGTCGGGTGACGTGGTCGATGAGGCTGAAGCCGCCCACTGTTCCGGCGGCGGCGAGCAGTGCGGGTGGCGCCAGTGTGGGACCGCGTCTTCTGCCCGGCGCGTACACGGTGCGGATGACGAAGGACAAGGAAGTCTATTCGATGCCACTCACAGTCGTCGCTGACCCGAGAACCACTCACACGCTGGCCGACCGCAAAGCGCAGTTCGCTCTTTCGAAGAAACTCGCAGCGATGCTTGGGGAAATGTCCGTTGCAGTCGACCGCCTCAATGCCGTTCGGCTCGCGCTCGACTCGAGGGCGAGAACCACGCCTGCGGGTGATCCGCTCGGCGCGCGTCTCCGATCCGCATCGACTTCGGTCGACGATCTTCGCAGGAAGATTGTCGCGACGAAGGAGGGCGGAGCCATCACCGGCGAAGAGCGGCTTCGTGAGAATCTCGCCGATCTGTATGGCAGCGTAAACGGTTATGACGGTCGGCCGACACAGATGCAGCTGGATCGCACCGAGGCAATCGCGAAGGAGCTAGCCAATATCGTCCGCGATTACGACGCGTGGCTCGCGCGGGAGCTGCCGCAGATCAATTCTGCGCTCACTGCGAAGAAGATGGAGCGAGTGGAGCTTCCACCAGTGAAGAAGGAATAGCGTGCGCTGAGCCCGCGCACGCGGCAATGACGGGAACTACACAGCACTTCGGGAAGCACTTCCTGAAACCACTGGCAGCAGGTTCAATCCTGCTCCTTTCGGCTTGCGCGCAGAATTCACGCGCCGCACGGTCGCCTGCGCCACCGTCCGGAGAGGTCGCGACTGCCGCGTACATGGAGGCGATACGAAACGACCCGTCAGCTCTCGCGTTGTTCCTGCGCGAGATGCCGAAGGGCGGCGACCTCCACAATCACCTCTCCGGAAGCGTCTACGCTGAGAGCTTTATTCGCTGGGCGATCGAAGACGGCTTGTGTCTCACGGCCACCACGGTGTCGCTCTCACCACCTCCCTGCACGGTCGCCGACAACGAGATCCCGGCATCAGCCCTTACAGGCGATGCGACACTCTACGGGCAGGTCATCGACGCATGGTCGGTACGAAACTGGAATCCGGCCAGAAAAAGCGGGCACGATCAATTCTTCGAGTCGTTCTCGAAGTTCAGCGCAGCCGATCATCGGCTGGGCGACATGCTCGCCGAGGTAGTGTCGCGCGCGGGGAGGCAGAACATCAGCTATCTCGAGCTGATGTTCGGGCCCGACCGCGGCCGGGCGATAGGTCTCGCACGCCGGCTCGGAACCAATACTGATTTCGGCGCAATGCGAGAGCGGCTCCTCGCCTCCGGCCTCCGCGACAGTCTCATCGTCTCACGGCGCGCGATCGACTCCGCCGAAACAAGAGAGCGACGTCTGATGAATTGCGCTGCACGCACTCGCGACAAAGGCTGCGACGTCACTGTCCGATATCTCTACCAGGTGTTGCGCGGCCTCGATCCGCCGGCTGTGTTCGCGCAGATCCTGGCAGGATTCGAGATGGCGCGCCTCGATGCGCGCTGGGTCGGCTTCAACCTCGTGATGCCCGAGGACGCGCCGGTGCCGATGCGTGATTTCCGGCTCCACATGCGCATGATCGATTTCCTCCACGATCTGTATCCCGAAGTGCGAATCACGCTTCACGCTGGCGAGCTCGCGGAAGGAATGGTGCCACCTGAGGGAATGCGCTTCCATATCGGCGAATCTGTCACTCGCGGACACGCGTCCCGGATTGGGCACGGAACAGCAATCACTCACGAGGACAACGCCGAGGCCCTGATGCGCGACATGGCGACCCGGCACATTCTGGTCGAGGTCGGCTTGTCGAGCAGCGACGTGATTCTCGGAATCAAGGGGAAGAGACATCCCCTCCGCACTTATCTTCGCTACGGAGTACCGATTGCGCTTGCGACCGATGACGAAGGTGTCGCACGTTCGACATTGACTCTCGAATTCCGCAAAGCTGTAATCGAGCAGGGGCTCGACTATCGCACCCTCAAGCAGATGGTGCGCAACTCGATCACCTTTTCATTCGCGGAGGACTCGGTCAAGTCACGGCTTTCCCGCGAGCTCGATGCGGGGTTTGTGCGTTTCGAATCCAGGAGACATTAGCGCGCACCAAGTGCGGCAAGCGCCTTCTTCGCGTCCTCGAGCTTCGGGTTCAATGCGAGCGCCTGCTGGTACTCCTTCTTCGCCGCAGTGCGGTCGCCTTTCTTTTCCGCAATCAGTCCGAGCCGGTAGTGAGCGTTGGCTATTGCCGGACCTTTAGGAAGTGGCGCGGCGATGTACGCTCTGAGAGCCTGCTCGCCACGCTCCAGCTGCTGACCGGAAATAGAAGCGGTCCGCCCGAGGGCGTATAGCGCCGATGCATCGGCGGGCTTCGTCTTGAGCCTCGCATCGATCACTGCAAACGCCTTGTCGTATTGCTTTGCATTCGCGTAGTACGCGGCGAGTGCGCCGTGAACGTTCGCACTGTCGGGGTAGGTGGCCGCGAGACTTCTGAACTCCCGCTCGACGCACGCTTCATCCTTGATCGCCCCGCACACCTGCACGAGTGAAAGACCCCCGCGATAGGAATTGCGGCTTCGAATGTCCATTGCAACCGCCTTCGCCTTCTCCTTACTGCCGCCGAGGAACCCGGGCGCCTGAAGGTAATAGGTGATCATGTCCTCCTTCGCCTCGAGGTTGTTCGGGTCGAGAGCGACAGCTTTCTCCCACGCATTCTTTGTCTTCTTCGCGAGCCCGGGCAGGCGCAGCTTGCTTGCCTTCTGCGCCTGTGTCCCATAAGCCTTGCCGAGCCAGTCGTATGCTTCGGAGCTGCGGGGATTGATCGCGACAGATTTCTCGAGCCAGTCAACTGCCGCGGGAGCATCGTTCTGGATGAGGGCGATCTTTCCGAGCAGAAATGCAGCGGAAGCGTCCGTGCCACCCATCGGCCTCAGTATCTGCTGCGCTTCAGCGTATTTCTCCGCGTCTACCAGCCTGCGCGCTTGATCCAGCTGCGGAGATTGCGCGCTCAATGCCGCCGATGCACTCAGGGTGACTGCCGGGAGCAGGACGAGCCGGAATAGAGAACACGTTTTCATGAGGGACAATACGCCGGAGCACTTCTGCGGGTTCCAGCGTACTGTCCACGCAGGCAAGGTTTGCGATCGAGGTTCGCGGCGAAGGTAGTGTCTCAGGCTCCGCCGCCTGTGCCCGAGCTATTCGTTACCTGGTCGATCGACGCGCCCTTCCGTCCATCGCCCGGCCCTTTACCGAAAGCTCTGCGGCGTAGAACTCCGCCTTCATCGATTGCGGGCTCATGACTGCCTGGTCGAAACGGGGCACCTCACGCAACAGCTGGTTCCACGCCTGTGCGAGGTGCGCATCATTCCCCGCATACTGCCTGATCCGCGCGGCTGTCCGCTCGAGCACTCTTCGCGCAGCAGCGAGATCCCCGTGGCGGTTCGCCTCCGTTGCATCTGCCCGCGCCCTGGCCGCATAGATGTCTGCAACTTTTCTATCCACCTCGCGGTCACGCGGCTGTGCATCATTCGCAGCGTGGCTCGCATACGTCCATTCGATTTCGTCCGATTGAGTCACAGTGTCGCCACCGACAAGCGATGCGCGCGTGGAGACCTTCACACCAGATTCGCCGCGCGGAAAATTCATCCGCACGAGGATTTCCACTTCCTGTCCCGAGACGACGTCGCCCAACTCTACGCGCAGGAGATTGTCACCTGTTGCAGATCTGAACCGGTTGAGCACTTCTGCGTCTCCCCGCCGCGGGATCTCGATCTCGATCGCCGCACGCGGAATCACGACCTCGAGCGCCTCGCCCAGCTCGCTCGTGATCAGATCCGGAATCTGCCGCGCATTCTCGAGAAAGTAGAAGTTGCCACCGCCTTCATGAGCCATGTCGCGAAGAAGGCGCTCGTCGAAGTCGACACCTACACCGAATGTCGATGTCGATACGCCGCGCTGGCGAAGCTCCCCAGCGTGACGCACGAGCGTCGACCGGTCGGTGATCCCCTGATTTGCGAGACCGTCGGTAAGCAATAGCACACGGCTCACGCTCTCCTCGGTCACGAACGCCGCGACCTGGTCGCATCCGCTCATCCATCCGGAGCAGAGATCGGTGGCTGCGCGCGGATCGATCGCCGACAGCGAACCGAGCGCT
>DATAIM010000286.1:0-4839 GCA_036262655.1 Gemmatimonadaceae bacterium
CTGGCCGCATCGACAAGATCCCGCCGCGAGACGCTGTCGGGCTCTCCGCCACTCTCTTCATCTCCCATCAACGCGACGATTATGTTCGCGTCCGCGAGAGTACCCGCGGCTTTCATCGCCTTGAGCGCGAAGAGAAACACCGCATCACCGCCTTTCATGTCTGCGCTGCCGGCACCCTTCGCGGTGGAGTCGTTGACGAGAGCATACTTCTGGCCCTCGCCTTCGAATACTGTGTCGAGGTGACCGAGCAGGAGCACGGTCTTGCCTGTACCACGCCCCTTTTTTGCCCTGTGCTCCGCAAACAGGTGCCCTGCGCGGTTCATCTCCGGCGGCATCGCGACCCACCGCGTCTCGAAGCCGAGCGCCTTCAGCTCATCTGCGAACGCGGCGCCGACTGCGCGTACACCCGCGTGATTCATGGTTCCGGAATTGATGTTCACGACTTTCTCGAGAAATGCGAGCTCCTCCGACCGGTGCTGCTGCACATAGCTCCGCATCGTCTGCTCCGCGCTGGACAAGGGCTGCGCGCGGGCGCTCCCTGCCAGCGCGCACATTCCGATGATGCCAGCGTAAAGCTTCAGGCAATCGATTCCTCTGGTTGGCATTGAGATGGGTTTCTCCGATGGTGATACAACGCGCCGCGATCTGCCCGGCCGGGCGGCGCGTTCGTTATCGTTATCTGTAAGGGCGCACGGAAGATAACCCGCGGTCCACCTGAAACCGTTCATCCCACGACGTGAGCGACAAGCCGAAGAAGACGATCAACTACCAGCGTGCATGGGCCGAGGCGCGCGAGCTGGTGTGGCGCCATCGCCAGTCACTTGTGATCGGACTGATCCTGATGCTCGTGAACAGGTTATCGGGTCTCGTCATGCCCGCGAGCTCCAAGTACTTCATCGACGAAGTGCTCGCGAAGCATCGCCCAGAGCTGCTGACGCCGCTCGCTCTTGCGACGATTGCAGCGGTGCTGATCCAGGCTGCGACATCTTACGCACTCTCGCAGGTCGTGAGCATCGCCGCGCAGCGCGCCATCGCGGACATGCGGATCAACGTGCAGAAACACGTGCTCCACCTGCCAGTCTCCTTCTTCGACTCCACGAAGACCGGCGTGCTTATTTCCCGCATCATGACCGACGCCGAGGGTGTCAGAAACCTCGTCGGCACAGGGCTGATACAGCTTGCCGGCGGACTGCTGACGGCGATTATCGGCATTGGAGTGCTGTTCGCGCTCAACTGGCGACTGACAGCAGTCATTCTCGTCGTCCTTCTCGCGTTCGGCGCGCTGATGGCCGTCGCGTTCGGCCGGCTGCGGCCCCTGTTTCGAGAGCGCAGCGTCATCAATGCAGACGTAACGGGCCGTCTCGCCGAGTCCATCGGTGGTGTCCGGATTCTGAAGGTGTATGTGGCTGAGAAGCGCGAAGAAGCATTGTTCGGCGAAGGAGTGATGCGCATCCTCGACAACGTGAGGCGATCGATTACCGGAACGTCGCTCGTCGGTGCCGGTGCAACGCTCATCATCGGGGCCATCGGTGTCCTCATGATTCTCGGCGGCGGCCGGGCCATTCTCGGCGGCTCGATGACCCTCGGTGGATTCGTCATGTACATCTTCTTCATCGGGCTGGTCGCGGCTCCGCTGATTCAGATCGCCTCCGTGGGAACGCAGATCAGCGAGGCGTTTGCCGGGCTGGACCGCATCCGGGAGATTCGCGACACGACGACCGAGGACCAGGCCGACGAACAGCGATCGAGAATCGGGGAGATCGACGGGCGTGTAGAGTTCCGCGAAGTCAGCTTTGCGTACCTTCCCGATATTCCTGTGCTCAAACGTGTCTCGTTCGTCGCCGAAAGCGGGTCAACCACCGCTCTGGTGGGTTCGAGCGGCTCGGGGAAGAGCACGCTGATTGGTCTCGTGATGGCGTTTTACCGGCCGGAACAGGGAACCATCCTCGTCGACGGTCACGACCTCAGTGAGGTTCGCCTCCGCGATTACCGGAGCCAGCTGGGCGTCGTGATGCAGGACAATTTTCTCTTCGATGGAACCGTTCGCGAGAACATTGCTTTTGCGCGGCCGGACGCGACCGACGAACAGATTCGCGAGGTGAGCCGCATTGCGCACTGCGACGAGTTCGTCAGTGGCTTCGACAAGGGATACGACACGATTGTCGGCGAGCGCGGAGTGAAGCTTTCCGGCGGGCAGCGGCAGCGGGTTGCGATCGCGCGTGCGATTCTCGCAGACCCTCGCATTCTTATTCTCGACGAAGCCACTTCGAGTCTCGACAGCGAGAGCGAGGCGCTGATTCGAGACGGACTGCGATCGCTGCGCCGTGGCCGGACAACGTTCGTGATCGCTCACCGGCTCTCGACCATCGAGAGTGCCGACCAGATTCTCGTACTCGAGAGTGGTGAGATCGTCGAGCGCGGGACACACAGTCAGCTCGTTGCGCTTAACGGCCGCTATCGACAGCTCTACGACAAGCAATACGGCGTGGAGCACGATCGATTCATCAATCCGGGAGAGGACTTTACACCGGATCCGCCACCGCTCGTAGAACCTGCGGCAGTGCGCACAAGTGCCGCACTGTAAAACGCTTCCGCGCTTCTTCTCATTCGGTATTGCGCTTGCGAGCGCGGCTGGGGGCGCAGCCCAGGAGACTCCCGAGACGCACCATCATCCGGCAAGTCGCATCGACTCGGCGACGAGGGTTGCTCTGGGAGCCGGAGGCATTCTCGCTGCCACCGCAGCGATCCCTGGTGTAAGCGGGCGTAACCTGGCTGAGGGATATGTAACGCAGCCGATGGTAACGGCGCGGGTGTCTTCCCGACGCCAACGGGTTCTGGTGGATATCACGCTCAACTTCGAGGGCGTGACGCTCGGGAGGGGGGAGCTGAACGCAGGCATGTATGGCGAGGGCTATGTGGATCGCCGCCATCCGCACACGCTGCTCCACGAGCTGATGGGCACCGCCGTGCTGGGAGGGGGGATGACTCGCCTGTCTGTGAGCGGAGGGAAGGGCTTCGTGCCGTTCGGCACTGATGATCCGATGTCGAGACCCTTCGTCAAGTATCCCGTCAACCATCACCTCGCGCAGGTTCTCGAGAGGGCGGTCGTCCTCGTCGCGGCTACGGCGGGACCGGTGATCGCGGAAGTCGCCTCGTTCAACGGTGACGAGCCGGAGTCGCCCGGTGATATGCCCAACCTGAGCCGGTTTGCGGATTCGTGGGCCGCGAGGTTGACAGCGAGGCGAAACGCGCTCGAAGCGCAGACGAGCATGGCGTCCGTTGCATCACCCGAGCACGCACGCGGTGGAGGCCTGGATCAGCGTAAAGTGAGCGCTTCCGTTCGTTACGAAAAGGCGACGACGTACTTTCTCGCGGAGTGGGCCAAAACCCGCGAGATTGACGGCTCCCGGACCGCGTTCGTATTCACTTCTGTTCTTGCGGAAGGTGCTGCTGCCCGCAGTGGTGTAACGCTGGCATTGCGAGCAGAGCGCACGGCGCGGCCAGAAGAAGAGCGATTGACGAACGTATTTCGGACACCGCGGCCAGCGAGCGATCTGAGCATTCTCGGAAGAACGCGGTGGACGATCGTTTCAGCTTCGCTCAGCCGGACGTTCGCGACCCCGGCAATAGGGCGATATGCACCTTTCGCAGAGGTCTCGATGCAGCGTCCAACCGTTCTGGTGAGACCGACGGTGTTCGAGCCCAGGGAGTTCTATGGAGCCGGGCGTCTCTGGAACTTCTCGGCCGGTTTAAGGTTTGGAATAGGGATGAGGCACTCACGGATGGGACGTTACGGAGTGGCAGCGTCTCATGACACACACCCGGACATGTGATGACAATTCGCTCGTCGTGGAAGTCCGTTCTCTTCGCCTTTGCATTTGTCGCTGCGGTGCCGCTCGCCTCGTGCAGCAGCGATCGAATCGGAGTCGTCCCGCCACCGCCGCCGCCACCACCGACCGCACCGCCGCCGCCAGCGCCGCCCCCACCTCCGCCGCCCCTCAATCTTGCTGTTGTGGGGCAGGGGACAGTTTTCGAGCGGTTTTCGGCCGAGTTATGGATCAACGGGTCGACGGGCTACACGAGCACGTGGGGCACACGCTCGGTGAACGGCGTCCAGAACCGCGGCAACGCCATCAAGATATGGGATGTTGGGGGACAGACACCGGTGCTCGTCGACTCCGTCATCGTTGCGGACGCGAGTACCACTGGAGACGTGCAGGTCACTGACGACGGCAAGTACCTCATCGTAGCTACCGAGCCGACGCCGGGAGCGATCGTCATCTACGACATCCAGGATCCCCGAAAGCCGGTGCTGCTGACTCGGTTCAACACTCCGGATACGAACAACGGCGTACATACCGCGGAAGTGCAGGTCGTGAACGGACGCCTGTTTGCATTTCTCTGCATCGATCCGAGAAATGGAGCTTCTGCTCGCCTCGTGATCGTCGACATCACGGTTCCTTCAGCGCCGATTACGGTTTTCTCGAAGGCGATGGGAAATCCGTACATTCACGATGTTTTCGTGCGGGACGGACTTCTGATGACCGCCCTGTGGAACGACGGTCTCGCGATCTTCGACATCGGCGGCGGCGGGAAGGGCGGCTCTGTCTCGAACCCGATTCAGATCGGAGCGACATCCACGGTGGGCGGAAAGGTCCACAACATTTTCTGGTATCGCGATCCGTCGAACGGGTCGAAGCGATTTGCCTTCATCGGAGAAGAAGGTCCGGGCTCCATCGGGTCATCGTCCATTGGCGACATCCACGTTGTCGACGTCAGCGACCTCACGAAGCCGCATGAGGTAGCATTCTTCACATTAGCCAGCGCCGGAGTGCACAA
>DATAIM010000287.1:0-3160 GCA_036262655.1 Gemmatimonadaceae bacterium
CTTGTAGAGGTCCTTCAAATCCTTTCGGAGGTTCTCGACCTTCGGAGCATCGTTGATCCGGATGTAAAGGTCGTTCGGATGCAGCGTCGCATAGTTCTGATGGTAGGCCTCCGCGACCGTGAAGTCGTTCAGCCGCGAGACCCTCGTTACAATCGGCCGGCTGAAGACCCTGGCATTACCGAGCTGTCCGATATACGCGGCGGCGATCTTTTTCTGTGCGTCGTTGGTGAAGAAGATCTCGGAGCGGTATTGACTCCCGACATCCGGACCTTGCCTGTTCAACTGGGTCGGATCGTGTGCAACCGCGAAGAACACGCGCAGCAGCTGGCCGTATGAAACTTTCGACGGATCGTACACTACGCGCACGGCTTCGGCATGTCCGGTTGCGCCCGAGCTGACCTCCTCGTACGAAGGCGAGGCTGTGTGCCCACCCGCGTAGCCGGATACGGCGGACTTCACTCCCTTCACGTGCTGATATACCGCCTGGATGCCCCAGAAGCAGCCGCCCGCAAATACCGCGGTTTCCTCTCCCGGTTTCGACGCGAGCGGGTTGTCTACGACAGGCGCCGGCACCGCGGACGGAGCGGCGGCGAGAGCCGAGCCAGACCCGCTTGCGACCAAAGAAAAAACCGCGACTGCGATCAGCAGGCCGAGCGCGAAACGAGCGACGTTGGTTTTCATGGTGAAACCCTCGGATGAGGTCAGTCGATCTGACAGTGCATCTATTAAACGCGCTTCCTGATCAACCGGATCTACTGCGCGGTCTGGTGCCTGCGAAAGTTCTGCCACCGCGCGTGACCGCGCTACACGGCGTCCGACAGCGACGTGAAGTTGAAGTCCTTCGCGCGGATCGCCGGCATCACCTGGCCGGCGGATGTCGGCTCCGCCCGCCCGATTTCCTCGATCTTGTTCAGCATGAAAAGCGGGCTCTCATTCCAGCGGAAGTTCTTGAGGCTCTTCGTTACTTTACCGTTCTCGATCAGAAATGTGCCATCGCGGGTCAGGCCGGTCAGCATTACGGTCCTCTGGTCTAGCGAACGGATGTAAAAGAAATGCGTCACGAGAATGCCGCGCTGGGTCCCGGCAATCAGCTCGTCGACTGATTTCGTTCCGCCAACCATTTTCAGTCCGCCCGGAAATCCGCCGCCTCCGAACCCTCCCCCTCCACCAGTTGGCTGCACACCCTGCTTCTGCGCCCAGAACCGTGAATAGGTGAGGTTCTTCAGCACACCTTTCTCGATCCACACGCGCCGCTGAATCGGAAGTCCCTCCGCATCGAACGGAGCCGAGAGGAGCTCGGCATCAGTCGGATCGGAATAGATGGTAACTCTCTCGTCGGCGATCTTCTCGCCAAGGCGCGTACCACCGCCTCGCTTCGAGAACGGGCTGCGGCCCTCGTCGGCCGAGCGTGCGTTGAAGGCTCCTCCGAGCTGCGGTACGAGATCCGCCACCGCCTGTGGCTCGAGAACGACCGTGTACATTCCGGGCTCGATCGCAGTGGGATTACGCGAGTCCACGGCCTTCCTCGCCGCGCGGGTGCCGAGCATCGAGGGATCGATCGCGCCCCAGTTTCTTGCGCCCGCCGATGCCCATCCGGACCCTGTGCCATCGGGAGTCCTTACTGTCGTGGAGAGGTTCGCGTCTGTTGAGCGGTGATATGCGAACAGGCCGCGGCTGTTCACGATCGCCCGCGCACCGGCGTTTGCCTCGAGGTATCCTGCAACGAAAACGGCACCGGCGGCTTTTCCGGTGTCGGCAGCTCTGTCGATTACCTGCTTTGCAGCGTTGGCCCTCGCTTCGCCGCCAAGGTTCGCGGTTGCATCGATGAATCCGCGCACCGGGGCGTACGTCTGCGCAGCGAGATCAGGCATTATTTCCGGATCTTCCGGTGAAAGCTTCGCAAGCCGCTCGGCGAGGTCCACCGTCCGGCGCAGAGAAGCATCATCGAGAACGTTCGTGGATGCCGACGCGCGACGCTTTCCGATGGTGCTGACGATGCTGATGCTGGCGTCATTGCTCTCGCCGGATGTCGTGATCTCTCCGCCGGCGAAACGAGTATTTCCGCTCCAGCCGCTGTCAATCACTACCCGCGTCTCGTCAGCCTTCGCCATCCCGAGAATTCGCGCACCAAGTGCCTTCGCCTGTTCGGCAGAGAGAAGGTTCTCCGCGGAGGCTGTCGTGCGGAAAAGTGAGCGAGGTCTCACGCTGTTCTTCCCGTGTTCACGATGTTGACCTGCAGAAAACGAGCGGGCACGCAGCCGTGGCTCACCGAGTTGGATTGCGACGGCTCGCCTTTGCCGTCACCGAACGAGCCGCCAAGCCAGTAGCTCTTCTGTCCGCCAATCATGTCCATGCTGTTCCAGAAGTCGGGCGTTCTGCTCTGGTATGCAACGTCCTTGAGCATGCCGGTAATCTTTCCGTTCTTCACCTCGTAGAAGACCTGGCCGGAGAACTGGAAGTTGAATCGCTGGTGATCGATCGACCATGACCCGCGGTTCTTGACCACGATGCCGCGATCGGTTGCTGCAACGATATCGGAAAGGCCGATGTCCTTGTCACCCGGCAGGAGAGAGACGTTCGGCATCCGCTGGAACTGTACGCTCGACCACGAATCCGCAAACGAGCAGCCGTGGGACTTCCTCACGCCGGTGAGAGCTGCGATCCAGGCCGCCTGCTCACGAGTCGTTTGATAGTCGTTGAAGATTCCATTCTTGATGATGTGCCACTTGTCGGCCGGCACACCTTCATCGTCCCACATTGTGCGCGAGAGAGAATTCTCCTGCGTCCGGTCACCCTGCACGTTCATGAAGTCGCGCCCGTAGCGGAACTTTCCGATGTATTTCTCAGGGGGTGCGACGAATGAGGTGCCCGCGTAATTCGCTTCGTATCCCATCGCACGGTCGAGCTCGGTCGGGTGGCCGATGGATTCGTGAATGGTGAGCCAGAGATTGGTGGGATCGAGAATGAGGTCGTAGCGCCCGACCTCCACGGACCTGGCGGAGAGTTTTTCGGCGGCGAGAGACGCCCATTTTTCGGCGTTGCCCGGCATGTTGAGCGACTCGATGTACTCCCAGCCTGAGCCACGCGGCGCAAGCTCTTCGGTGTAGGACTGGAAATCGCCATCACCGATTGCTGTTGCGGAGAACGACGGACCGACACG
>DATAIM010000288.1:0-5237 GCA_036262655.1 Gemmatimonadaceae bacterium
AAGAGCTCGAGCCGTGGGCCGCACGCACGAAAGAGGTCGCCGCTTCCGCCGAGCACACTTTCGTAATCACCAACAATCACTACAAGGGCAAAGCGGCTGCCAATGCGCTCATGCTCGAAGCCCTGGTTGGGGGAAAAAAGCCTCGGGCACCTGAGGCGCTCGTGAAAGAATACGAGGCGGAGCTCGCCGACGTCGTCCGGCCCGTCAAGCCGATTTGAGTGCCTGGCCGACCTGCGTCAGAGACTGACGCGCGTCCCCAAAAAGCATTCGCGTCTTCTCGTGGTGGAAGAGCGCATTCTCGATACCGGCGAAGCCATGTCCCATGCTTCGCTTGAGAACGATGATGTTGCGGGCCCTGTCCACATCGAGAATAGGCATCCCGTAGATAGGACTCGCTGGGTCGTCGCGCGCCGCGGGATTCACGACGTCGTTCGCGCCGACGACGAGTACGACATCGGTCTGTGCAAACTCGCCATTGACCTGGTCCATCTCGAGGAGCTGGTCATAGGGGACGTTCGCTTCGGCGAGAAGAACATTCATGTGGCCGGGCATGCGCCCAGCGACGGGATGAATGGCGTACTTCACATCCACGCCCCGCTTTTCGAGATCGGTCGCGAGCTCGCGCACCGTGTGCTGCGCTTCAGCCACAGCGAGTCCATAACCGGGGACGATCACGACGCTCCTCGCGTAGGCAAGGGCTATGGCCGTGTCCTCCGCGGTCGTCTGCCTGATAGAGCGCTGGGCGGTATCGGTGGAAGCGGCAGCGGTAGACGACGCCCCACCGAATGCGCCGAACAACACGTTGGCAACCGATCGATTCATCGCGTTACTCATGAGCAGCGTCAGAAGCGTACCGGAAGCGCCGACAAGAACTCCCGCGACGACGAGCATCTGGTTGTGGAGAACGAAGCCGGTCAGCGCAGCGGCGAGACCAGTCAGTGAGTTGAGGATGGAGATGACAACCGGCATATCGCCGCCGCCGATCGGCAACACGAACATCGCTCCGAGAAGGAGCGCGATAGCGAAGAGAAGCCAGAGGACGGCTGCCCCGCCGGCGCCGGTGACGATCGCCGCGCCAAGCCCCATCAATACGAGAACGAGCAGCGCATTGATTGCGCGCTGGAAAGGAAACTGGAGCGGCTTGCCGGAGAGGATTTCCTGCAGCTTTCCAAATGCGATCAGACTTCCGGTGAAGGAAACCGCGCCGATTATCGTTCCGAGTACGATCGAAGTCGATTCGCCCGCGCCGATAGCTCCGACTGTCCGAGCAATCCTTGTGTATTCGGCTACCGAGACCAGTGCCGCCGTGGCGCCACCCATTCCATTGAAGAGGGCGACCATCTGCGGCATTGCCGTCATCTGCACGGTGCGCGCGAAATAAGTCCCGATCGCGGCGCCGACTATCATTCCGATGCCGATCGTCCAGAAGGAGAGGATCTGCCGGTCGAGCAGGGTAGCCCCGAGGGCCACCATCATTCCAAGCGCGGCGAGCTGATTGCCTGAGCGAGCCGTTGCGGGAGAGCTGAGACGCTTCAGGCCAAAAATAAAAAGAACCGCCGCCGCGATGTACGCGACGGCGATTGCGGACTGCCGGGCGTCAAGCATCCGGCTTCTCTCCGGTTCGTCGCTTGAACATCTCCAGCATTCGATCCGTAACCACGAATCCCCCGAAGACATTGGCGGCGCCGAAGACGACCGCGACGAACCCGAGTGTCTTGAGCAGGAAAGTATCGGCCGCGCCGGCGACCAGCATCGCTCCCAGCACAACGATTCCGTGAATCGCGTTGGTAGCCGACATCAGCGGCGTGTGCAGAACAGATGGAACTCGTGCGATCACCTCGAAGCCAACGAACATTGCCAGGATGAAGACATAAATGCCGAGAATCAGCTCGATGCTCATGCCGCGGCTCCGGACAGCCGCTGCCGAACCGAAGGCGTCCGCACTTCGCATCCGGCGGTTACGCATACCGCGGAGATTATGTCGTCGTTCATGTCGAGATTGAGGTTCCCATCGGAAGTCATGAGAGCGACCAGCGCCACGACGTTCTTCGCGTACATCTGGCTGGCGTGATATGCAAGGTCACTGGAGATGTGCAGCGGGGCGATGATCGTAACTCCGTGCCGCTCGACTGTTTCCCCTGGTTCAGTAAGCTCGCAATTGCCGCCTTGCTCGCCCGCCAGGTCAACGATAACCGCCCCCGGCTTCATTACCTGCACGGTTTCCGCGCTGACGAGCATCGGCGCACGCTTACCCGGGACCAGAGCAGTTGTGATTACCACGTCGGCGTTTCGCGCGCGCTCATGTATCAGCGCCTTTTCCCGCCGGATGTGTTCCTCCGGGAGCTCCCTGGCGTAGCCCCCTTCGTCCTGCGCTTCATGGGAGCCCACATCGAGCTCAACGAATGTCGCTCCGAGGCTCTGCACCTGCTCCTTCACCACGGGTCTCGTGTCGAACGCCTCAACTACCGCACCTATCCGGCGCGCGGTCGCAATCGCCTGCAGTCCCGCAACTCCGGCGCCGATGACGAGCACCCGCGCGGGACGAACAGTTCCCGCCGCAGTCATCAGCATGGGAAAGAATTTCTGCAGAGCGTTCGCGGCGATGAGAACCGCCTTGTACCCGGCGACTGTGCTCTGTGAGGAAAGAGCGTCCATCATCTGGGCGCGAGTTGTTCTGGGCACCAGCTCCATCGCGCAGGCAGTGACGCACCGATCAGCAAGGACCGTGAAGATTCCGGGATCGCCGGAGGGCTGGAGGAGTGCGATCAGGATGCTCTCCGGTTTCAGCATCTCGACTTCGCCGCCCGGGCCATCGGTGGGGCGCTGAACCTTGAGAACCATGTCTGCGCCTGAGTACGCGGATCGCGCGTCAGGAACGACGCTCGCGCCAGCTCGCGCGTACTCGGAGTCCGGAAAGCCGGCGCGCGCCCCCGCACCCGATTCAACGCTGACGGAGTGTCCGAGCTTCAATAGTTGTGGAATGACTTCAGGGACTAGCGCAACGCGCTTTTCTCCGGGAACGATCTCTCTCGGTACCGCAACGCGCATTTGTTATCTCGCTCTCTGGCTGGGTGTTGAGCGATAGAAAAATACTTCGCGCAAGGTTTGTGTGCGGCATTCCGGAGCGCAGCTGCGAATAATGGATGATCGGGTATGCAGTGGCCGTTTCCGCGGAAGATGGCGGTATGGCGGAATGCAAGATTCTTCGCAAAATGCCGCCCATCCGGGTCGAATCCGGTGCTGCTGGGAAACCGGCAACCGCTTTTGCCACAACAGGTTACGATACTATGGCACTTCTGGTCCGCTGTCTGCCCTATGCCGTGCCGCAAGCGTTGGCTCCCCCCGACGCCGCACCACTCTCTCAGGAGCATCAAAATGGTACGCAACAAGAAGAAGGGTTTCACACTGATCGAGCTTCTCATCGTCGTCGTCATCATCGGCATTCTTGCCGCGATTGCGATTCCGAAGTTCGCGAACACGAAGGAGAAGGCCTACATCGCTTCGATGAAGTCGGACCTTCGGAACCTCGCGACTTACGAAGAGAGCTTCGCCGCCGACAGCTCTGGCGTGTACTTCAGTGGCAACGGGTCGGGCCAGGGCTTTTCGCCTTCTCAGAACGTGACGGTGACCGCGACCGCAGTGGCCGGCCCGCCCGCGAGCTGGAGCGCGATTGCCACGCACACGCTGACAACCAAGACCTGCAATTCATCCGTGAACGGTCTGATTACCTGCACCTGATCGTTGCTCAGGTGAGTGGAGGAAGTCCTGCCGCGCGAACCGGCAGGGCTTTCTTCGCCTTAGCCTCTTTTTTTTCTATCCTGTTTCGCGTCTAAGCGTTATACTGAGACGTGTCCGGCCCGTCACCCGGCCCCTTGTTGCACGCCGCGTGACCATATCCAGCCTCATCCGTCAGTATGATACGCATCCCTTTCCCGACAGCTCGTTGCCGGGCAAACTCGTTTTTGAGGCAAACCCGTCGAAAGACGGCGACGCAAAGCCACGAGGCTAAAGCGGAGGTCTTCCCGCCACGCTCGTCGGGCTACCGAAGAGGACCGGATATGAAAACTCTCGGTTGTCGCGGCCGCACAAGCGCCGCAATCATCTGTCTGATCGCCGCCGGGGCAGTCGCTCCAGAAAGAGGCGAAGCGCAGGTGGCCGTGAATCCGGACGTTGCCGCACTCGCCAGGATGCCAATCGTAGACAGTACGAAGCTGCGTGGAGTCATCGCCAATCTCGCTGGCAGAAGTGGAAAGCTTCTCGCGCGCTTTGTATCTCCGCCACGGCCGATCCAGATCCCGCGTCTCACCGGAAACCTGACCTACACATCAAAGGCCGTCCCCGCTATTCAGGAAGTCGCCGGCGCAAGCCGCCTCGGAAAGTTTTCGCTGATCACCATGCGCGGATTCGGCGAGAAAATTTCTGGATCACTGGGCGCCTACAGAATCGGGTTCTGGCCGGAAGAGCGGGGCAGGCTCCGCTCGGAGGCCTATGAGAATCCGGAAGGATTCATCGAAGTCACCCGGCAGAACCAGGACACGAGACTCTCCGAGCACTTCAGGCTGCGGGATTTTCTGACCCACGACCAGCATGACGTGTGGCCAAAATACGTTGTTCTCCGTGAGCCTCTCCTGGACAAGCTGGAGCTCGTCATCCAGGATCTCGAGGACCATGGGGTTCCGGCCCGGAATGTTCAGGTTCTCTCCGGATTCCGGACACCGCATTACAACATGGCCCTTGGGGGCGGGAGCGGTCGGGCTCGCGACAGCAGACATCAGTTCGGGGACGCGGCAGACATTTTCGTCGATAGCAACCACGACGGGCGAATGGATGACCTGAATCGCGACGGCCGTGTGAATTTCAGGGACACTCGCGTAATTCTCGCCTCCGTCGAGCGCGTCGAAGCGAAATACCCTGACCTCATTGGCGGCGTAGGGCTTTATCACTCGAGCGGGTCTCACGGGCCTTTCGCCCACATCGATGTGCGTGGATCCCGGGCACGCTGGACGACCACGGCAGGCACCTCACGACGCTCAGCTCGCCACTCGAAGAAGTCGGGAAAGAGCGGCAAGACCCGCAAGGTCGCCTCTAGGTAGCTCGACCGACGCTGGCAACCGTTTTAGCGGCGTCGTTGTCGAATGAGGGTCTGCGGGGTATCAGATATCCGCGCCTTGCTCTTCAATGGAGTCTCCCCATGAAACCTGTCACCCGCTCATCGCTTTTCGCTGCGATTGTCATCG
>DATAIM010000289.1:0-10073 GCA_036262655.1 Gemmatimonadaceae bacterium
AGCGATCGTGAGGAGTGATGTAGTGATCGGAATCTCGTAGAAGCCACCGACGAGCATCTTCACTCCGACAAAGGTCAGCACGGCCGCAAGACCCATCTTGAGATACTGGAACTTGTGGATCACTCCGGCGAGGAGGAAATACAGCGACCGAAGCCCGAGAATCGCGCACACGTTGGACGTGTAGACGAGGAACGGGTCGCGCGTGACAGCAAAAATGGCCGGAATCGAGTCGACGGCGAAGATAAGATCGGTCGTCTCGACGAGAACCAGTACAACGAAGAGGGGGGTTGCCATCAGAGTGACCGGCTCTCCTCGTTTCGGGGACTCCTTTACGAAAAACGACTGGCCGCGGTAATCGTGCGTTACCGGAAGAATCCGCCTTACGAGCCTCAGGATCGGATTGGCTTCGGGCTCGATGTCCCCCTCGTCGTGGGTGGCCATCCGGATTCCCGTGAACAGGAGGAACGCGCCGAACACGTAGATGATCCAGTGGAACCGCTCGATCAGGAACGAGCCGGCGGCGATCATGCTCCCACGCATGATCAATGCGCCGATGATCCCCCAGAACAGGACGCGGTGCTGGTACTTGTCGGGTATCCTGAAGTACGAGAAGATCAGGACGATGACGAAGATGTTATCGATCGAGAGCGAGTACTCGATGAGGTATCCCGTCACGAATTCGAGAGCCGGCTGCTTGCCCATCAGCCGCCAGATTAGTCCGGCGAAGCCGAGTGACAGCATGATCCAGACGGCGCTCCATGTCGCTGCCTCCTTTACCGATGCTGCGTGCGCTTTTTTGTTGAAAATGCCGAGGTCCACTGCGAGCACAGCGAGGACACCGGCATTGAATGCGATAAAGAGCGCTCCCGGGCTCACGGATGCGCTCTCGTCACTTCATCGCGTCGCGGAAGAGGAGCCTGCCGATCAGCGGCGCTCCAGTGCGTCCCGAACGTCGAGCAGAATCTCGAAGTACAGCTGCTCACGCCTGTAGGCAAAATCGAGCACTGCCATCTGAGAGGCATCGCCCGCTTCTTTCGCGCGCTCGAAGGCCTCCGTATACATCTCGTCCAGATTCTGAAGAATGCGGTCTCTTGAGCGGGACATGAGGTCCTCTGGAATGTGGGTGCCAGGCAGGATGTTGCCTTGCCTGTCGATGCCGGAAATCCGCTCGAGGATGGTCTCGGGGTCACGACCATCGAAAAGGAATTTTTTCGCCGCGCCGAGCGCGAGCCTACGCGGACCATACGGAACCGGCATCAGGTGCAATTAAAATCCGGCGGTCATGCAAAGGAAGCGGTTTCGGCGAATAGAGCGGTTACGCTTCGATCCGATGAAAGACGGCCTCCTCGACGGGTCGTCCGTCGCGAAGGTGCTCCACGACAATTCGCTCGAGAAGCTCTGGCGTAACGCCGGCGTACCAGACGCCCTCCGGATAGACGACGACGATGGGTCCGCCAGCGCAGACGCCAAGGCAGGGCGTCTCTCCGCGCTTCACACGGCTGGGGCCGAACAGGAGGTCTTCGCGCTGGAGCAGCGCTGCAAGGAGTGAGTACAGAGCCCTTCCTCTTCGATCGGATGAGCAGAATCCGCCAGTGCAGACTATCACGTGGCGAGCATACGGCTCCATGAAGGGCTCGCCGATCTCGGGCGAGATCAAGGTGCGGGGTCGCCTTCCACGAGCTTGTTGTCACCTGGGGGCGCAACATAGAGATACTCCGCGACGATTCGGCCTTCCATGAGGTGTTCCTCGGCGATGCGTCTTGCGCCCGCTTCATCGACGCCGGCGTACCAGACATCTTCGGGATATACCACCACCATTGGCCCGTGGCCGCATTGATTCATGCAGCCCGCGTGATTGATCCGCACCTGACCCTTAAGCCCGGAAGCAGCGGTGCACTTCTTCAGAACGGAATGAACCGCGGCGGACCCGTCGAGCGGGCACGTCTTTCCGCTCGTGCAGACGAACACGTGGTGGCGGTACTGTCCCATCACAACAAGCTCGGCCCGTTCGCAGCTCGTCGCCAGTCTCGAGCTGACAAACGGGAGAGCCGTTGACACCGGCATTCGGAGAGGATTGCTTCTCCGTCCGTACCATTCGGGAGGAGAAAGATGCCCGTTAAAACGAATGACACCGCCGCCATCGATCCTGCGATCGCACAGAAAGGCTACGCACGCCCCGAAGCATTGGTGAGCACCGAATGGCTCGCGCAGCATCTGGGCGACGCGAATCTCCGTATTCTCGAAAGCGATGAGGACGTCCTTCTTTACGATACGGGCCACATTCCCGGGGCGCAGAAGATCGACTGGCACGAGGACCTGAACGATCCTGTCCAGCGCGACTACATATCGCAGGCCGCGTTCGAGAAGCTGCTCCGCAGCAAGGGCATCGATGAAAGCACGACCGTCATCTTTTACGGGGACAAGAACAACTGGTGGGCTGCGTATGCCTACTGGGTGTTTCAGCTCTTCGGGTTCACTACCGCGAAGCTTCTCGATGGCGGCCGGATCAAGTGGGAGCAGGAAGGGCGCGAGATGACGACTGACGTGCCTTCGTATGCGCCGACCGACTACAAATCCAGGCCGCGCGATGATGCGCGGATTCGTGCGTTCTTCGAGGAAGCACGTCGGCATTCGGAAGCGGGCAAGCCTCTCGTGGATGTGCGATCGCCAGATGAGTACAGCGGGGCGCGTACCCATATGCCCGATTACCCCCAGGAGGGGACACTTCGCGGGGGTCATATACCGGGGGCGAAGAGCGTTCCATGGGCCCGTGCCGCCAATCCGGACGGAACCTTCAAATCGGCCGATGAGCTGCGGGCGATCTACGAGAAGGAACAGGGGCTGAGCCAATCGGACGACGTAATAGCGTATTGCCGCATCGGAGAGCGATCGTCCCACACCTGGTTCGTTCTCACGCACCTCCTCGGATATGAGAAAGTCCGCAACTATGACGGGAGCTGGACTGAGTGGGGCAACGCTGTCCGCGCCCCGATCGAGAAGGGCGCAGCGAGGTGAGCGCACCGTCGCGTGTGTTCGTTGACTGGAAGGGCGACAGGCGGTTCGAAGCGGCGCGCGAGGGACGGCCCGCGATTCTTCTCGATGGAGACGGAAACTCCGCCCCGACTCCTCCCGATGCCCTGCTGGCATCGTTCGCCTCTTGTGTCTCCGTCGACGTTGTCGACATCCTGGCGAAACGGCGAACACCCGTCGAGAGCTACACCGTGGAAGTGCTCGGTGAAAGGGTGGACACCATCCCAAGGCGATTCACCCGGATCACGTTCAACATCTCGATTGACGGCGCGGGAATCGAGAGGACGCCAGCGGAGCATGCGATAGATCTCTCGGTGACGAAGTACTGCTCCGTGGGCGCGTCGCTCGATCCATCGATTCAAGTCAGCTGGAACCTGACCCTGAACGGAGACGGCGCGACTTGATCGGAGTTGCAGCCACGTCGGGGGGCGGGAGCTAAAACTTGATCGTCGCGATTCTTCGATTGTGCATCGCGGCGTTCGTCTTCTGGCTTTCCCTGCTCACCGTGATGGGACCGCCCACTTATGGGATGTGGAGAGCGTCGATCCCGGTGACGGAGCTCGGCCATCTGCTCGCTCTCACGGCGCTCGTGACATTGCTGCCTGGCTGGCGCAAAACCACAATTGGAAAGATCGCCGCAGTGTTCGGTATATGGGGTCTTGTTCTGTCGATTTCCCCGCTTCTCCGGGCATTACCTGTCGCGGCGCGACTTCCCGAGAAACTGGGCGCCGCGTTCGGACCTGCCCAGCCGCGTACTCTGCCTGGCGCGCCACCCCTCGCCGCGCCCCTCGCGTTCAACCGGCTCTTTCGAAAACCGTCGTCGCCTGAAGTGCGTGTGACGACCATCCCTTTCGTCGTACGCGATGGAACGCCGCTCGCGCTCGATTTATACAAGCGCGACCGCGTGCTGTCGCCCGCCCCGATTGTAGTGATGATCTATGGAGGATCATGGCGGTCGGGATCCAGGACGGACCTGCCGCAGCTCAACTACTATCTCGCTTCGAGGGGGTATGCGGTCGCGGCCGTCAGCTATCGGTTCGCTCCCGCGCACCCGTTCCCAGCGGCGACTGAAGACGTCGACGCCGCGATCGACTACCTCGAGGCGAATGCTCAGTCGCTGGCCCTCGACCGCAACCGCATCGCGCTCATCGGGCGATCGGCAGGCGGACACCTCGCGCTTCAGTCCGCTTATACGAGACGCGATGGGTCGATCAAAGGGGTGGTCGGGTTCTATCCGCCGAGCGACCAGAAGTGGGGCTGGGAGCATCCAACTAATCAGCGCGTCTACAACAGCTTCGTGACGCTTCGCGAGTTTCTACGCGGCGATCCGGGTGCCGTCCCCGATGCCTACAGGAATTCCTCTCCGATAAACTTCGTGAGCCCTGCGACGGTCCCGACGCTCCTCATTCATGGGTCGGCTGATCCGCTGGTTTCCATTCGACAGAGCGAGCGGCTCGATTCGGCGCTTGCCGCTGCCCGCCGGCCACATCTACTCGTGAAGCTGCCCTGGGCGACGCATGGCTGCGACTACTTTTTCATCGGGCCGTGCGGGCAGATCTCGACCTTCGCAGTCGAGAGATTTCTCGCTTCCGTGCTGAAGTGAGGTACTGCGGGAGCTACCGCCCGCGTTTTTTCCTGTCATAGACACCGGGTTTGAGAACGGCCCATTTCCTCTCGGTATCCTCCAGCTCTGCGCGCAGCTTGGCGTAACTGTCGTACCTATCTGCGGAGATTTTTCCCGATTCAACGCCAGTTCTGACACCGCACTCCGGCTCGGCGAGGTGAGTGCAATCGCCGAAGCGGCACTGGTCCAGCAGAGGCTTGAATTCGGGAAAGCAGCGATCGAGCTGCGCGGACGGCATCCCCCACATTCCTACCTCCCGGAGCCCCGGTGTGTCGACCACGTACCCGCCATCGGGCAGCGGATGCATCAGCGCTCCGACCGTTGTGTGCCGTCCCTTGTTCACGGATTCGCTGATCTCCCCGACCCGAAGGTTGAGCCCGGGATACATGCCGTTCAGCAGCGAGGATTTCCCGACTCCCGACGGACCGCTCAGCACCGACGTTCTCCCGGCAAGCGCGTCGTGCAGCTCTGCCAGTCCGATCTGCTTCTTCACGCTCGTGAAATGCAGCGCGTAGCCCGCCACGGCGTAATCCTCGAACCGCTTCCTCGCATCCGATTCGTCGACGAGATCCACCTTGTTGATCACGATGCGGGCGACGAGCTGGTTCCCTTCGGCAATCACGAGGAAGCGATCGAGCATTCGGACGTGCGGCTCGGGCTTCGCGGCCGCGAAGACGATCATCACCTGGTCGACGTTGGCCGCAACGATTCTCTCGCCATGGCCCCCGCCCGGCATTCTGCGCGCAAGCTGCGCCCTGCGCGGAAGGATTTCGGCAATCGCCCATATGCTGCGCTGAGCATCCTGGTCGAGCGTTACAGCGTCACCGACGGTGAGCTTCATGGCATCTTCACCCTTCTTGAGCCGGCCCCGCATCGGGATTTCGAGCGTCTCTCCGTCGTCCGTCCTTACCCGCCACAATCCACCGGTCCCGCTCAGCACAACACCGCGGCGCGCACCTTTGCTCACGCGTTGTCCTCGTCCTTCATCGACTCCCACCAGGGACGCGAGTCGCTCGCGCGCGCAGCGATTGCGCGGTCCAGCTCGGCAAGTGCGTCATTCAGCTGCATGGCGCCAACCTTGGCGCGCGCTTCCGCGTCAGTGGCGGCGTACTCGAGGTAGTCCGTCTCCACATGCCCCGATGCGACAGGGTCGCCCGGCCCCCAGCTCACGAACAACAGATAAGCGGCCCATGGGCGTTCAGCGTCGCCGGTCGCGTCCGACATGATCTCGACGCTGTACGAGGTGCCGTCCTTCCCTTCGAACGCCGCGGGGCGCGAGTGGACCGCGGCGTACCCGCCAACCGTATTTGCATCACCCCTGGAGTGATCGGCGGGGAGGAACTGGCCCATCGCTAGTCTTTGTCCCTCGCGACCATCTCCTTCACAATGTTGCCCGTGATGAACGCGACGTTTGCCGGACGCTCGGCGAGACGACGCATGAGGTACGGGTACCATTGTGTGCCGAATGGAACGTAGACACGCATGCGATATCCCTCGCGCACCAGCTTGTCCTGAAGATCGCGTCGTACACCGTACAGCATCTGGAACTCGAACTGCTCACTCCGGATGTCGTTCTCCCGGGCGAATCTCTTCGTCGCATTGACGATCGCTTCGTCGTGCGTCGCAATGCCGGGATAGTGCCCCTCACTCAACAGCAGCCTCATGCAGCGGAGGTAAGATGCGTCGACATCCTTTTTCGCCGGGTACGCCACGGTCGCGGGCTCCATGTACGCACCCTTGCAAAGCCGTACACGTGCCGCCGCCTTGGTAGCGTCGATTGCATCACTGTACGTCCTGTAGAGGTAGCTCTGGAGCACGATTCCGACCTGACCACGATAGGACGGGTAGAGCCGCTCGTAGAACAGATCGAGCGTTTTCTGGGTGTATGCGCTCGATTCCATGTCGATCCGAACGAAGCTGTTCCGCTCGCGCGCGCAGTCGAGAATATCCTGCATGTTCGCGATGCAGAGATCCTCGGACACGTCGAGCCCCATCGCCGTGAGCTTCACCGACACGTTCGCGTCGAGCTTCTGCTTGTGGATCCGCTCGAGCATCTCGATGTAGGCACGCGCCGACTGGCGCGCCTCTGTCTCATTGTGAACGCTTTCGCCAAGAAGATCCAGCGATGCCGTGATTCCCCTGGAGTTGAGGTGCTTGACCGCGTCGAGCGCGCTACCGAGCGTCTCCCCGGCCACGAACCTGTTCGCGAAGCCCTTCGCCATGCTGTTGTGACGGACGAAGCTGAAAACCCTGGGCTGCGAGGAGAGATAGAGGAGCGCCTTGCGAAGCATCTGCCTATTGAACCATGCCGAGGGGGAGAAGGAGCTTGAGTACAGGGTACGTACCCCCCGCGCGGAGCTCAGGATCGAAGAAATTCCACGTCACGAGCCCGTCATCACTCTCCGGCTCCAGGAGATACACGGCGAGCCGCGCCAGCGGCTGGTCGATGCGAACGAGATATGAGCCGCGCGGAACAGCAGCCTGCTCCGTGCGCCATTTTCCGACTAGCCGCATCTCCTTATGTCCCTGGAACGGCCGCGAGGAAGCGACAGCCGAGTCGATCTGAAAGACCTGCACGCTCGTAGTGTAGGGCTTGTCAACTTTCTCGACTTTCAACCCGTGCTGGCCGAGGACGCGGACGGCGGCGGTGTCGGAAGCCGGGAGTATGTAGCCAGCGGGCGAATGGACTACCAGTGTCGGCTTGAACCTTTCGTAAACCGGCATCCTGACCGTCACGAACCGTCCCGACCGCCGGCGGCCTTTCGGAACCCCTGCCTGCGTTCGCGTCGAATCGCCCGTCCGCTCCATCACCTCGGCGACCACCGGAAGCGAGTCGGGCGCAGGGATCATGACTGACCTGATCGGAACGGTGGAGGGCGCGGAAGTAAGTGGCATTGCGGTAACTGTGGATGCAGCCGGCAATGGCGGCGGCGAGATCCATTGCTTCCCGCGCTCACCCGCTAAAGAAAGAATCTCTTGAACGAAAGCGTACGTCGACTTTACACGGCGCTCGAAGGGATCGTGAGAGTACGCTTCGCTCAGAATCGCGATCTTTCCGCGCAGGCCGTAGTAATTGGTCCCGAATCGGGGGCGGGAATCGAAAGTGACCCACCCCTTCGACAAAGTGTCGTCGGAGATGAAGTCGCCGTAATCGAAAGTCGGGAAACCGTGTCGCGACTGCATTCTCTGCCGCAGCACCGGCAGGATCGAATCCCGCGAGTATTCGGCCAGCGGAGCGGCGGGATTGAGAGTTGGCGCATAGGTGAGCGCATATCCGTGATAGCTCCCGTCGGTCGTATGCAGATCCACGAACACGTCGGGGTCCCACTTGTTGAACATCTCGAGCGATGCACGCGTCTCCGGAGCTTCGACTTTCACGTAGTCGCGATTCAGGTCGAGACTTTGGGCGTTTGCCCGCACACCCACCAGCTGCGGACCGTTCTGCGAGCCGCGATTCGTTTCCTGCGCTCCGAATCGCTCGTTGCCGTCTGCGTTGTAGATCGGCACCGCGATGAGCACCACCGAGTCGAGGGCGTTCCGCGCACGCGAGGCGGTGAGGTCTCGAAGCACGGCGAGAAGCGCTTCCTTTCCCTCCACTTCTCCCGCGTGGATGTTGCCCTGCACATACACTATCGGGCGGCCCAGCCTGCGGGCTTCGGAGGGCGTCGAAACCTTTGGACGTGATGCGATCACGTAAGGCAGCTCGCGTCCTTCGCCCGTTCGTCCGATGGTCCCGAACGAGAGCTCGGGCCGACCGCGCAGTGAATCCAGGAACGCGATGACGTCGGCATAGTGGGAGGTCTCGAGGTAGCCGGTACGCTCCGCGCGGGTGCGCGGAAGGTGCGGACTGCGAGCATCGGATGATGGCGACACTCCCGAAGTCGTTGCGCACGCGGAAGCGACCGTGAGCATCGCGGCGATTGAGCCGCGGAGGTAAGCGGTACGAGCAGGGTTCACGACTCTGGGTAGAACCGCTCGCCGCGCCTGGCCATCGACACCAGTACCTCGGCCGGCTCGAAGCGTCCCGGGAAGCGGTCGTTCAGCTCCTCGAGCTGCCTCACGACCTCCGCCGCGCCGAGGGTGTCGATGTAGCGGAAGGGACCACCGCGAAACGGGGGAAATCCAAATCCGAAAACCGCTCCCACGTCGCCGTCCCGCGGCGAGCGGATGACATTCTCGGCGAGACACCGCACCGCCTCGTTCAACATCGGGAGCACCGTTCGCTGCTGCATCTCGGCGGATGAGATCTGCGCTCGCGTCTGCGGCTGTCCTCCCGAGGTTGCTGTCGTCTCTCGAGCCCCGGGGGCAAGGAGTGCGTAAACGGTCTGGTCGACCTCTCCTTTCTTCCCTTCTTCGTCGTAGAGATAAAAACCTTTCTTCGATTTGCGGCCGAATCGTCCCGATGCGACTACTGCCTGCATGGACACCGGCGGAGCGAACCGCTCGCCGAACGCGTCGTACATGATCTTTCCGGCCTTGGAGCCGACGTCGAGGCCCACTTCATCGATGAGCGTGATCGGCCCCACGGGAAACCCGAAATCGAGAAGCGCGTTGTCGATCGCGTCGACCGCGGCCCCCTGGTCGAGAAGCCGCCCCGCTTCATTGATGTACGGAGTGAGTATCCGGTTTACGTAAAAGCCCGGACCATCTCTTACGACTATCACCGTCTTGCCGAGCTTTTTCCCGTACGCGACCGCAGAGGCAGTGACATCGGTGTCAGTCGCATCGGTAGTAATGACCTCGAGCAGCGGCATCTTGTGAACGGGCGAAAAGAAATGCATGCCGAGCACGCGATCGGGCCGCGCGGATGCGCTGGCGATATCCGCGATCGGAATCGTGCTCGTGTTCGATGCAACGATGGCGTAAGGCTGAATCTCCGCCTCGACCTCTCGCAGGACCTGGTGCTTCACGTCCAGATCCTCGAACACCGCCTCGATGACGAGGTCAACGTTCGCGAAGCCCGAATAGTCGATGGTTCCGCCGACAAGGGACATCAGGTCGGAGTATTCGACCTTCGTTATCTGGCGTCGTGTGAGACGTTCCTTCAGCACGTCGCGCACAGCGGCATACCCTTTGGCAACGCGGCCGTGATCGGCGTCTTTCATCCGGATGAGCGTTCCCTGTTGAACCGCGACGGAAGCGATACCCGCGCCCATGAACCCTGCTCCGAGAATGCCCAGCTTGTGCACCGGCATGATCTCCGGGGCCGGAGAGCCGGGTGGAAGCTCGACTCCAGGATCTTTTTTCAGAGCATTCGTAGCGAAGAAGATGTGAATCAGCTCACGGCACACGGGTGTCACCGCCATCTCGCCGAAGAGGCGGGATTCCTCCCGATATCCCTTGCTCGGGCCGCCGCTGTAGCCGGCGGCAACAGCCTCGATCGCGGCGAGAGGCGCGGGATAATGGCCACGAGTCTTTT
>DATAIM010000290.1:0-3076 GCA_036262655.1 Gemmatimonadaceae bacterium
CGACTACGAGGTATCACAGGGGACCTGGATGTCGCTCGACATCTCACCCGATGGAAAGACAATTGTCTTCGACCTCGTCGGGGACATCTACACCATGCCGAGCTCGGGGGGTACCGCGACCGTCATCCTCGGCGGAGCGGCGTACGAGCACCAGCCTCGCTTCTCACCCGACGGAAAACGCATCGCATTCACGTCCGATCGCGACGGTCTCACCAACGTCTGGACCGCCGATATCGCGGGCAAGGATTTGCGGCAGGTCAGCAAAGAGAAAGAACGTGACGTGGCCAATCCGGCATGGACCCCGGATGGACAGTACCTCGTCGCCCGCAAGCATTTTCGGAACACACGCTCCCTCGGCGCCGGGGAGATGTGGCTCTACCACTCCTCTGGCGGCAATGGTCTCAAGCTCACCGACCGGCGGAACTGGGAGCAGAACGCGACAGAGCCGATCGTCTCTCCTGACGGGCGGTATGTGTACTTCACCGAAGACGTCTCGCCCGGCGGCGGATTCCAGTACAATCGCGATGCGCATGGGCAGATCTACGTCGTACAGCGCCTCGATCGTCAGACCGGTCAGCGCAATACGGCGATCGGCGGGGCGGGAAGCGCGCTGCGTCCCCAGCTTTCTCCCGATGGCAAGACGATGGCGTTCGTGCGCCGCGTGGGGCTGAAGAGTGTACTGTGGGTGCGCGACCTCGAGAGCGGCCGCGAGCGTCCGGTGTGGGATGGCCTCGATCACGATCAGCAGGAAGCATGGGCGATCTACGGCACGTATCCCGGCTACGACTGGATGCCTGACGGGAAGTCGGTTGTGATCTGGGCCGGCGGCAGAATCAACTCGGTCGACATCGCATCCGGACGTGTAACGAACATTCCGTTCTCCGCTCGCGTTCACCAGACGATCACGAACGCGGTTCGCACGCCACAGCAGGTCGCGCCCGACAGCTTCGACGTGAAGATGCTTCGCTGGGTCACCGTCTCACCCGACCAGCGCCGCGTCGTCTATACGTCACTCGGCAAGCTCTGGGTCAAGGAGCTCCCCGGGGGAAAGCCGCATCGTGTAACAGACGACGATGACAACTTCGAGCTGTTCCCCTCGTGGTCGCCCGACGGACGGACGCTCGTTTACGCTACCTGGAACGACGACGCATTGGGCGCGATTCGCCTGGTGGGCGCGGACGGACGACGCGGCCGCAAGCTCACTACGAAGATTGGGCATTATGTGGAGCCGAGCTTCTCCGCAAATGGCCAGGAGGTCGTTTTTCGCCGGACCGGTGGAGATGGGCTCAGATCGTCCCTCTACAGCAATGATCGCGGCATCTATATGGTAGCAGCGTCGGGCGGCGAGCCGAAGCTCATCACCGAAGAAGGGTTCAGACCGCGATTCAACAAGGCGGGCGACCGCATCTTCCTCGGCGGACAGGAATCGCAGAAGGCGGCATTGTTCAGCGTGAATCTGACCGGCGGAGACCGCCGCGTTCACCTGCTGGCCGAGAATGCGACGGAATTTGTGCCATCGCCGGATGAGAAGTTCGTCGCGTGGGTGGAGCGCTTCAACGCCTACGTCGCACCGCTTCCGCTCACAGGAAAAGCAATCGACGTAAATCCGAGCGTGACTGATTTTCCGGCGCGCCGGATCTCTCGCGACGCCGGTATATACCTCCACTGGTCACCCGATTCGCGCCGTGTTTACTGGGCTCTTGGCCCGGAGCTGTTCCAGCGCGACATCGCGGCGACGTTTGCCTTCGAGACTCAGGATACGACGACGCTAAGAAAGGAACCTGAAGCCAGGGGTATTCCGATCGGTTTCAGGTCCGCCGCTGATCGTCCGACAGGACGTATCGCGTTGACTGGTGCCACCGTCATCTCGATGAACGGGAACGAGGTGATTCCCAACGCCACGATTGTCGTGGATCGAAATCGAATCACGTACATCGGAGCGACGGCCAACGCACAGATTCCTGGAGACGCGCGTCGTATCGACGTGACGGGCAAGTACATCATGCCCGGTTTTGTGGACGCGCATGCACACGTTGGCACGGGGTCGAATGGAATCGCTCCAAAAACGAACTGGGGATTTCTCGCGAGCCTCGCGTTCGGCACGACGACGATGCACGACCCCTCGAACGACTCGGAAATGGTGTTCTCGACGTCGGAGACCGCTCGTGCCGGCGGGATCATTGCACCACGTCTCTTCTCGACGGGCACGATCCTTTACGGCGCCGAAGGAAACATCAAGGCAATAACGACGTCGTTCGATGACGCGCTGGCGCATCTCCGCCGCATGCAGGCCGTCGGCGCCTTCAGTGTGAAGAGCTACAACCAGCCCAGGCGCGACGCTCGCCAGCAGATCATCGAGGCCGCGCGGCAGCTCGGCATGATGGTCGTGCCGGAAGGGGGATCGACGTTTTCCGTAAATACGACGATGTTCCTCGACGGGCATACGACGCTCGAGCACAACCTTCCAGTCGCACCCCTGTATGAGGATATGCTGCGGCTCATATCAGAGTCAAAGACAGCGTATACACCAACGTTCGTCGTCCTTTACGGAGGCATGAGCGGCGAGAACTACTGGTATCAGAACACGAACGTGTGGGAAAACGCGAAGCTCCAGTACTTTCACCCTCGTGGCCAGCTCGATGCTCGCTCCCGCCGCCGGCCGATGGCGGCGAATGACGACTACTTCTTCGTCGACGTGTCGAAGGCCGCGAAGGCGCTTACTGACCGTGGCGTTGTGGTTTCCACCGGTGCTCACGGTCAGCTCGACGGCATGGCCGAGCACTGGGAGACGTGGATGATGCAGATGGGCGGGATGACCAATCATGAGGCTCTTCGCGCGGCGACGCTGAATGGAGCGAAAGCGCTCGGACTGGATGCGGACGTTGGGTCGCTCGCGTCCGGAAAGCTCGCCGATCTGATCGTGCTCGACGGGAACCCGCTCACCGACATCAAGAACACGGCGACTGTCCGTTACGTGATGGTGAACGGCCGCATTTACGACGCTGCGACGATGGCTCAGATCGGCAACCATCCGGCACCTGCTCCGAAGCCGACATGGAGAGAGTAAGAGGAATCG
>DATAIM010000291.1:0-9233 GCA_036262655.1 Gemmatimonadaceae bacterium
TTGTGAGTTCTTATCCAGGGCGGGTTTCCGACGACGACGGTGAATCCCCCTCGACCGGCGACATCCGCGAACTGAGCGGCGAAGGAGAAAGGCATTGCGCCGCCATTCTTCAGGTGTCGCAATTCGCTCTCAGCGCGTCTCATCTCGTCCCGCACCCGCGCGAGCTGCCCGCTCGACTTGGCAGCGGGGTAATGGCGTTGTCCGAATAGATCGCGCGACCGGAGCTGATCGAGAGTGTCGCGCCGTTTCTCGCGAAGGCGTCGTACGCGCAACGCTGCGACGGCGATTGCGCACTCTCGCTCGATCGAATCCAGATGACGCGCGAGCGATCTCTTTCGTGGCCCAGTCGCCCGGCAGTAGCGTCCGCGAGCCGCGGCGATCCTGCGGCTGGGCAACACTGACGCAGTGCCCTTGAAGCCCTCGCCCGACAGAGAATCGCCGACCCTGATGTTGCGATCCAGGTTCGGAAGCGGAGTCACGCGGAACGGGTCCTTTTCCGGATCTTCGATCGCCATCGAGAGCCAGAGGCGAAGCTCGCAGAGCCAGACCGCAGTCGGATTGACGTCGACGCCAAAAATCGTCTGCGTGAGAATCTCGCGCCGGATCACGTGAAGTGGACGAGGATCACCAAGCCGGACGCAGAGCGTCGACAGCTGCTCGAGAACGTGGATGAGAAATGCGCCTGAGCCGCACGCGGGATCGAGCACCGTCATTGTGCGCAGGCGCTCGAGGATGTTCCTGCGTTGCCGCGGGGGCGGCATCTCTCCCTGAAGCGCACACGATACGTCGTCGTATGGTATCGTCGATGATTCGAGCGCGTACGCGAGTGTCGTTTCTGCGACTCGCGCGACCAGCGATTGCGGCGTGTAGAACGCGCCCGTGTTTTTGCGGGTATCCGATGACATCAGGCACTCGAAAGATTTGCCGAGCATCTCCGGGTCGATCGCGGCTTCGGACCAGAGTGTCGTGTCTTCTCGTGCGGTGAATCGATAACGGGAGAGGAGCTCGCCGAAGAGATCGCCGAGCGATTCATCGGAGAAAAACGTCTTTGCGAGACGCCCTTCGAGAGGTGATCGCGAAAAGAGGCCGCCATTGAGAAATGGGATGCGCCCGAACGCGGCGGCCCGTCTCGCGCGGTCTCGACGGCGAGTGTTCAGAGTTCCAAAGAACAGTGGCTCGAGCACGCGGGCATGAAAGCGCCCGCCGGAGACCATGCAGTCCGCGTATTGATTTGCGAGGAAGCCACGGTCGCCGTCGAGCCAGCCTTTGGTTTCCAGGAACGAAAGAAAAAGGAGACGCGACGAATGGAGGAGTGCGAGCTCGAACGCGTCTTCCTTCCTCGCCGAAGGGAGCAGGCTTGCAGCGAGCTGGGAGACCTGATGCTCGAGCGCGCGAAAAAACTTTCTGTTCACCGACTCGCGGCCAAGAATCTCGAGCCAGCGGCAGTGAGTAAGCGCATCCGAGCTGTTGCGTGCTGCCGCCAGTGCGCAGACCGTCTCTGAATCACTGTCGACGATATTCTGCGATGTGGCAATGAGCGCTGCCACACGCGGCCGGTTGGAACTCAGGTCAAAGGCTGCGACCGCGGTCTGTCCGGCTTCACGATCGATCGCGATGAGTGTCCAGAGCAGGCCCGGCCCGCTGGATGCGAGCCCGCCTGCGACACGATTCAGCTCCTTCCTAAAGTGCTGTGAAGGTCCGGCTTCGAATACGAGCACACGGAGCGTGCCGATCCCGCGGGCGATGTGCGGGTTGCCCACCGTTTCCGGAAGAGCAAGCGAAGCGCGGTCCTCGCGTTCGAGGGGAACAAGCCTGCCGAATCCAAGCTCGTCGAGGAGTGGCTGACTCGTGGCGGGATCGATGATCCGGGCGAGGAGCCTGGCAGCGGAAGCGAGTGATCGCACTCCCGCAGGTTGCGCTCGTGGTGTGCAAGGCCAGACATCCTTTGGTCGCGCGAATCAGGTAATTCCTGCTCGAGTCGAGCCACCATCACGTTCGATCCGGCGATTAGCTCTCGCGGGCTAGTGACAACGACCTTCTCCCGAATCGGTGAAGGAAGCGCCGGAAACGGGGATGAAACGCCACGCGTATCCACCAGGCGACAGCGTGAACCTCAGCACCCCGTACGTGCTGCTCTCGAAGATTTCACTGTGCGCCTTGAGGGTGCCCTCGTGATAGTGGCTCCTCCCGCCGGTGCCAACGACGAACTCCCGGATTCCGCGCACCGAGTCAGCGGCTCCGGCGGGGGTTTGCGGCGCAAAGCGCTCGTAGCTGTGGTCGTGGCCATTGATGACCAGCTCGGCATTCGCCTTGTACAACGCGTTCCACAGCGCCTGCACCGATGTGCTGTTACCGTGCTCGAGGCCAGAGCTGAACCGTGGATGGTGCCAGTAGGCGAGAGTGCACGATTTTGTGTTCGCCGCGAGATCGGCAGTCAGCCATTTCTCCTGAGACGATCCTGCACCGTGCGCAATCATCGTGTTGAGCGCGACGATGTGCCATTCGCCGAGGTCATAGCTGTAATAACCCTTGAACCGGTCGCCGGCCGCAGCACCGAAGTAAGCGTAGTATCCCGCTCCGTTCGGCGTATCGTAATCATGATTACCCGGCGTTGGTCGCGTTCTCGACTTGTGGCGGCCCCAGCTCGGGTTGTAGCACTGTTCGAATTCGCGGTATGAGCCGCTGGAATAGACGTTGTCTCCGGTAGTGAAGATTGTTCCGGGGATCTGGTCGAGGAGGAACGCGGTCTCCTCATCGCCGAACGACTCGCAGGACGCAATGTCCCCCGCCCCGACGAGTGTGACGCTGCCGGCCGGCTGCGGCCCCATGGGAGGAATGGTCGAAATCCCTGACGTGCCGCCTACCGCTCCAGTGGGTGCGGGGCCACGCGGCGGTGCCGAGCAGCTGACAATGGGCATTGCGAAGGCAATGAGAAGCACGAGTAGGTTAAAGCGCATCTGTAGTCAAAGGATTGAGACATGAGGCCGGGCCGCGAAATATGGTCAGGCGCCCGGTCTGGCGCGTAGCGCGGCGCGCAAGTAAGGTGATTGTAGGGACTTTGAACAGGAGAAGAGTCGTGCGTTTCGCAGCTTTCGCCTTGTTATTCCTTCCCGCGTATGCGGCCGCCCCTCGAGCCGCGGCCCCACCAACTCTCGCGGCGTCCACGCCGGTGGATATCACCGAATGGACTGTTCCGTGGGACAAAACTCGCCCGCGTGATCCGTTCGTCGACAGGAGCGGGAAGGTCTGGTTCGTGGGGCAGGCGGGCAACTACATCGCATGGCTCAATCCTGCGAACGGCGAATTCAAGCGCATCGAGATCGAGGAAAACACTCATCCGCACAACCTGATCGTCGGGCGGTCCGGCGCGGTGTGGTACACGGGCAATGCCAACGGGCGAATCGTAAAAATGGACCCCGCGACCGGAAAGACCACGGTTTACCCGATGCCGGATAACTCGGTACGCGATCCGCACACTCTCACTGAAGACAGGGCCGGAGACATCTGGTTTACCGCGCAATCGGCCAATCGCGTGGGGCATCTGGACGTGAGGTCCGGACAAGTCCACCTGATGACGCCGCCTACGCCGCGCTCGCGGCCGTATGGAATCGTGATGGATACCCAGGACAGACCGTGGTTCGTGGAGTTCGGATCGAACAGGATTGCCACTATCGATCGTGCAACAATGACAATCACCGAATATCGGCTGCCAAACGAAAAGACTCACCCGCGACGAATCGCTGCAACGTCTGACGGTGCACTCTGGTACGGTGATTACACGCGCGGGATGCTGGCCCGCTTCGATCCAAAGACAAAAGCTGTTCGCGAGTGGCCGCTTCCATCTGCGGCGATGTCCCTCCCATACGCGATGACCTCGGATGACAAGGACCGGCTGTGGCTCGTGGAGACGGGTGTCCAGCCGAACCGGCTCGTGGGATTCGACCCGAAAACGCAGTCGTGGTTCTCGATTACTCCCATCTCGAAGAGCGGCGGCCTGACGATCAGGCACATGGTGTTTCACAAGCCGACGCGCACGATCTGGTTTGGAACGGATGCGAATACAATAGGGCGTGCAAGGGTACCCTAGGCGGATACGTAGTCGCGGTCTTTCCAGGTAACGCGCCGGCCTCGAAGTACGGCGCGGACGAAAATGTAGAAAACCACGGCGGCTGCCACTGGCGACAGCAAAGCGTAAAAGGGGGACCTTCCGATTCTCCGGTAGACGAAGGTCCACCACGTGAGGAGAATGAGCTGGGACACGACCGCCCAGAGGAGCAGACCCCGCGGAACCTGGAGAACGGCGCTCGCCGCTATGACCAAAGCCGGCAGCGTACCGGAAACAGGGCCGCTCAACAGCAGGAGCGGATAAAAGAGCCGGCCCAGCAAGCCACCGGGAATCGAATCGATTCCACCGGCGAATACGTTCTTGCCCCACCCACGCACCAGTTCCCCGAGTGAGGTATACATGCGCGTGGAAAGTTGGCTCAGGCCTTCTGCGAGAACGACATTCTTTCCCCGCCCAAAGAACCGCTGTGCCATCATCATGTCGTCGGCGACGTGCGATCGCACGAGGGAATGTCCGCCGAGCTCTTCGTATGCGTCCCGCCGGACAAACATGCACTGACCGTTGGCGATCTTGCCGCTCACGAACCTCGAGCGCGTCACGTTTTCGGTACCGCCGTATCGGACGGCGAGCATCGTGAACACCTGCGGCTGGATCAGCACTTCCCAGAAGCTGCCAAGCTCCTGCGTTCCGGCCACGGAGAAGAGGTCGGCGCTTCGACGCAGCATCATGTTGACGGAGCGCGCCATCAGATCATTCGATTGTGTCGTGTCGGCATCCGCAAACAGGATGATGTCGCCCTGGGAAGCGCGCGCGCCGGTGTCACATGCCCACTGTTTGCCGAACCATCCGTCTGGCAATGGATGGTTCAGCATGACCGTGACCCTCGGGTCGTGCGCCGCAACTCTCCGCGCGATGTCGCCTGTGCGATCGGTGGAGTGATCATCCACGACGATGACCTGGACGTTCGGGTAGGTGGTCGACAAAACGGACCGTATGCACCGCTCGATGTTGCGCTCTTCGTTTCGCGCCGGGATTACAACGCTGACGAGCGGAGCATTCGGCGGAGGCGTTTCGCTTTCTTCGTCGAGAGACTTCGAGTTGCGGTAACGAATGGCGGTCACGAGAGCGATGACCGCGTAAGGGAGAGCGGCCAGAAGTGCGAGAGTCAGTGGCGTCCCTCGAGCTCGGGCGCCGCAACCAGCTTCCACCCCTCGCGCAAGCTCGGAATTTTCGGCAGCCATCCTGACGCGTGGCGGAATTTCGCGTTTGACAAACGGTGCGATCGTGAAAGCGTCTCACCCACCGCTCCCATCACCTTTTTCAGCCATTCGCCCGCCATCCTGGGCGGTTTCACTCCGAGCTCGGCTGCGAGAATGTTGAACGCCTCCCGTCTCGTCATCGGCAGGTCGTCGGTGACATTGTATGCACCCGAAGGAACCTCGAGCGCAGCCAGCACCGCCTCGGCCGCATCATCCAGCCAGATCGACGACATGTATCCGTCTGGTGACCCGAAGCCCGGAGCGATACGCTTCTTCACAAGCCGTACGATGTCCTGCGTGTGCGGCGAATCGGGTCCATAGAAAAACGCGAATCGAAGCACGATTCCGGCGCCACCGCTTTTCGCAAATTCGGATGCCGCGGACTCGGCGCTCCGAACGGACTCGACATAGGTGGCCGGGGCAATCGGAACACTCTCGTCGATCCACTCGTCTCCGCAGTCGGGATAGACGGGTGCGAAAGATTCCTGAACGAAACGCTGCGCCCTCGCGGCCATCGCGGCGGCAGCAAGGTTCTGCGACACTTCCTGGCGAATCCGCGTGTTCTCGTTGAATGCCCCGGGGAGCATCGCTCTCATTCCGGCGGGAATGCTCGTCGCCATGTTGATCACAGTGTGATGCCCCGCAACGGCTTCCTCGACAGCGGGCGGGTCGAAGAGATCCACCGATATCGGTGTTGCACCCTGCCTTTCCAGCTGCGACCGCTTCTCCGGCGTTCGCGCGACGGCTGTCACTTCGCTTCCCGCTTCGACAAGCAACGGAATCAGGCGTCGTCCGATCACTCCGGTGGCGCCAGCAACGAAAATCCGCACGAGCTAGCTGCTGCCGCTTTCGCCTTCGACTCCCCCTGGACCGGGCCGCGCGTTGCCACCCGCCGGTTCGCCGCCGAGCGGCGTCGTCCCGCTGCTGTCGGGATCGGAGCTGGATGGCACCGCCGACCGCTTCTTGTCTCCGTCGTCAAACGCATCGTCGCCCGCGTGATCGATGCTCTCTTCGCGACTGCCTGACGTTCCGGATGCCCGAGGTGGTCTGTTGGAGGGATCCCGGGCCGTGCCCATCTCGACCTCTGTCATGCGTACTCCTGTGCGTGTTCCCCTCTGGGGGCAATGCACATGCCAGTTTTCAGCGCGTTGACGACCACGCTCGGCGTTTCTACTATGCGCCCGCATGAAATCGAATCTCTTCGCGCCGTTGAAGCCGCTCGCTGCCGGCTCACGTGTCGCCCTCGTTGCGCCATCAGGATTTCTTTCCGATCCGGCACACGTCGAGCGGGCCTGCGCCAACGTCACCTCTCTTGGATGGTCCCCGGTACTCGGCGCAAACGTAAGGGCAGTGCACGGGTATCTCGCCGGAACAGATGAACAGAGGCTCGCTGATTTCAATCTCGCCGTTCGCGACGAATCGATCGATGCGATCTGGTGTGTGCGTGGCGGCTATGGCGCGATGAGACTCCTTGCCGGCATCGATTACGCGTCGCTGCGCACGAATCCACGTCCGGTGATCGGGTTCTCGGATATCACGGCGCTTCATGCTGCCATTCATCGCGAGTGTCGAATTGTTTCCTTTCACGGTCCTACCGCGCGTGGTCAGCTCAGCGATATCTCACGGGATTCGCTCGTTCGAGCGCTGTCGCACCAGGATTCATGCGGAACTGCGGAGCGTGGTCGGGTGTTGCGAAGCGGTCGTGCGGTTGGGCGGCTTGCCGGCGGCAATCTCGCGCTCGTCGCGTCCCTGATGGGCACGCCGTATTCCGTGGATTTCGAAGGCGCGATTCTCGTCCTCGAGGATATCGATGAGGCCGTTTATCGAGTCGATCGAATGCTCCGCCAGCTCGTTCTTTCGGGCGCGCTGTCGCGCTGCGTCGCGATAGTTGCGGGTGATTTCCGCCCACCGGCCGGCGAGAAGAGCATCGACGGGCGCACCGTCGACGACGTGATCGCCGAAGCGGCTGACGAAGCCGGTATTCCATGTCTTGCCGGAGCTCCCTTCGGACACATAGCGGATCAGTGGACTCTTCCTCTTGGAGCCGTTGCCGAGCTCGACACGAGCGACATGTCGCTACACGTGACGCGAGCCGCCACATAGTCCGACATACGGAAATAGTCAGAAGTATCACGCCCGATCGTACCCCGCGAATTTCCGTTTATCATTAGGCATGACACACAAATCAGGGGCTCAGCTTATCGCCGAGGCGAAGACCCGAATCAGGGAAGTGACGCCCCAGGAGGCGATGTCGGACGACAGCGACAACATCGTTTTCTTCGACTGCCGCGAGCCGCAGGAGTACAACTTGGGCCACATCCCGGGGGCGGTTTTCATTCCCCGCGGACAGATGGAGACCAAGATCGAGGCCGTCATTCCGCGTGATCGCAAAGTCGTGATCTACTGTGCGACGGGTAACCGGTCCGCGCTCGCAGCGGAAACCATGATGCAGATGGGCTACGGGGATGTTGCATCGATGGCGGGCGGGTTCCGTGACTGGGTCGAAGCGGGGGGTGAGGTTGAATGAGCATTGAACTGGAGGAGTTCGAGCTGTGGCGCGACCGCGGAGAGGAGAAACCCCTGATCATTCGGGGCGAGGCACGCGTTCCGAAGGACGCGAAAGGCAGTGTCGTCGTCTGCCACGGCTTCAAGGGCTTTTCGCATTTCTCGTTCTTTCCGTACGTCGCTGAACAGCTCGCCAACGCAGGCCTTTGCGCAATCACTTTCGATTTCTCGGGCAGTGGGGTCGGTAAGGACCGAGAGAATTTCACGGAGCCCGAGGCCTTCACCCACAACACTTACCTCCAGGAGCTCGACGACCTCGATGCCGTGGTTTCAGAGGCGAGGGTCCGGGACTGGATCGATGATTCTTACGGGCTGTTTGGGCATTCACGAGGCGGAGGCATTGCGATTCTTCACGCGGCTCGCGACACTGGGGTAAACGCACTTGTAACGTGGGCGGCTATCTCGAGCACGAATCGGTGGCTTCCCGAAACCGTCGCCGACTGGCGGCAGCGCGGTTACATCGACATCCCGAATGCGCGTACCGGGGATGTAATTCCCCTGAGCATCGAGCTGCTGAACGAAGTCGAGGAGCACGGAGAGACAAAGCTCAACATTGCGGCTTCCGCGGCGCGAGTCAAAGCTCCCTGGCTCATCGTGCATGGCTCCGACGACGAGACGGTGAACGTTGCTGAGGGAGAGCGACTGGCGAGTGTGGCGAACACGGGAGTTCTCAAGGTGCTCGAGGGGGTGGATCATTCCTTTGGAGGTAAGCATCCGCTTCCGGACATCACGCAGACCCTCGAGTCGGTGACCAGTGAAACTGTCAACTTCTTCGTAAAGCATCTGACATCCACCTGAATGTGACCGGTCTCGAGAGGCTTCGTCGCGACCCGTGGATTTTGCGTCTCGAATCCGCGCTCCGTTCGCACAAGCCGTTCGAGGTTACCGATCCCCGGCCGCGGCGCGCAGCAGTCGCCCTCCTCATAAGGCTTGGCGACTCCGCAGAGCCCGAGCTCTTCTTCATCCAGCGAGCTGTATATGAGGGCGATCCATGGAGTGGTCACATCGCCTTCCCGGGAGGAAGAGCGGAGCCCGGCGACCGTTCGCTGCTCGATACTGCGATCCGCGAAACGCGGGAGGAAACAGCGATCGATCTGCGGACGACTGCGCATCTCATTGGGACGCTCGATGATTTGAGCCCGCGCACAATTCAACTGCCATCAATTGTGGTCAGGCCCTTCGTGTTTTTGATGCCCGACGCCCGGGAGCCGGTACTCAGTGCTGAGGTCGAAACGTGTTTCTGGGTTCCATTGTCGGTGCTGCTCGATCGCTCGGTGTGGCGGGACACTCGCGTCAGGGCAGGTGGGTTGGAGATGAGCCGCTTTGCCTTCCATCACCGTGGG
>DATAIM010000292.1:0-3913 GCA_036262655.1 Gemmatimonadaceae bacterium
CGCGCGTGAGCTCACGCTCCTCGAGCACGCGCAGCAGCTTGACCTGCGTCGCCGCCGGGATCTCACCGATCTCGTCGAGAAAGATGGTGCCGCCATTCGCCAGCTCGAACCGCCCAAGTCTCCGCTCCGCGGCACCTGTGAAGGCGCCCTTCTCGTGGCCGAACAGCTCGCTCTCAACGAGCGTCTCCGCGAGAGCGCCGACGTTGACGGCGATGAACGGCTTGGACCGACGCGGGCTCAAACGATGGATTCCGCGCGCGACGAGTTCCTTCCCCGTGCCACTCTCACCCTCGATCATCACCGTGCTCGAAACCGGCGCCATCTGCTCAACCTTCACGAGCACTTCGCGAATCGCGTTCGACTGGCCGATAAGTCCCGTTTCCTTCGTCAGCCGCTGCCGGTCGAGAGTCCGGCGGACAATCGCGACGAGCTCTTCGCTCGGAATCGGTTTCGCGAAGATATCGACGAAGCCGATCGCCCGAAGCCTATCGCGAAGCTCGGTATCGTCGACGTCCGCGAGCCCGATCACTGCCAGGCCATCCCATAGCTGCTCGCGGACGATCTGGATCGTGCTCGGATCCGCAATGCCACCTGTGAGCACCATCACATCCGGCTTCGCACGCCGGATCTCGCGGCGCATGTCGTCGAGCGGGGACACCATCGCAGTCTCCACACCCGATTGCTCGAGGGACGCGTTGAGCCTGACCGCAACCTCGACGTCGGTGAGCGTGACGAGCGCTTTCATTTCAGAGCTTCGACACCCGCGGCCGGCGTGTCGTGACGCGTTATCGTGCCAGTAAGAATGCCGATCGCGTGATCGATGATCGGGAGAATCGCCGCCAGACCGTCCTGCACGCCGGAAGGCGAACCGGGAAGATTGATGACGAGTGTCTTGCCTCTCACGCCCGCGACGCCGCGCGAGAGTGCCGCCTTGGGCACGCGCACGAAGCTCGTGGCCCTGACATACTCCGCAATTCCCTGCGCTTCGCGATCGATCACCGCACGCGTTGCCTCTGGAGTTACGTCGCGCTCGGCCAGACCTGTGCCGCCCGTCGTCAGAACAAGATCCACGGTAGCTGAATCGCAGAGCAACGTAAGCAACGGCACGATGGCCGAAGTGTCATCCGCTATCGTATCATGCGACACAACTTCGTCACCGCGGCCTTCACACCACCCGCGAATGAGCGCGCCGGAAGCATCAGCCCGTACACCGGTGAACGTCGAGTCCGAAATCGTCACGATCGCCACCCGCATCAGAGGTGACTCCCTTCCTTGTAAAACGGCATCTTCTCGATCGTCGCGCCAATGCGCTTCCCGCGGATCTCGATCTCGATCTCCGATCCGGGACCTGCACTCGCCGTCGGGACGTATGCAGTTCCGATCGGGATGTTGAGCGAGGGACTCATCGTACCACTTCGCACTTCACCGCTCGGCTCGCCGTTTACGTACACGGGATAGCCATGCCTTGGGAACGCACGCTCCTTCGTCGTGAACCCGACCAGCTTTCGCCGAATCCCCTCCTCTTTCTGCTTCACGAGTGCGTCGCGGCCGACAAACTCTCCCTTCTTCAGCTTCACAAGCCATTGGAGGTTCGCCTCGAGCGGAGTGACAGTGTCGTCGATGTCATTCCCGTACAGAGCCATACCCATCTCGAGCCTGAGAGAGTCCCGGCAGCCGAGGCCAGCCGGCATCACTTCTCCGTTCTCGGTGAGTGCGTTCCACACATCCACGGCATACTCGTTCGGGAAGTACAGCTCGAAGCCATCCTCTCCGGTGTAGCCGGTCCGGGAAATGACGATTCCATCGATGCCGGCAACGCTGCCGAAATTGAAGTGATAGTACTTGATAGCGGCGAGATCGGTGCTCGTGTGCCGCTGAAGGATATCCGCGGCCTTCGGGCCCTGAAGTGCAAGCAGCGCCGTGTCATCGCTCACATCGTCGAGGGTCGCATCGAAGTTCCCGATCTCCTCAGAGATGTGCCCGAAGTCTTTCGCTGCGTTAGAGGCATTTACGACAATCATGATGTGCTCGTCAGCACGGTACACGAGGCAATCATCCTCGATGGTCCCGCGATCGTTGAGGATCGTCGAGTAATGTGCCTGCCCTACTGCAAGCGCGGCAACGTCGTTGGTTGTCACACGATTGACAAACTCGACGGCACCGGGTCCCCGAACGATGAACTCGCCCATGTGGCTCACGTCGAAAAGGCCGGCATGACGTCTGACGGCGTGATGCTCGGCCGTGATTCCCGATGGATACTGAACGGGCATCAGATAGCCGGCAAACGGAACGAGCTTCGCGCCGAGTGACGCGTGGGTATCGGTCAGGGGTGTACGCTTGAGTGTTTCGGTCGGGTCGGCTTGCGCCATCGATTGAAGCTCCGGGGAGTGACAGGCCACCCAAACGAGTGGGCCAGTCAATATGGCAGCCGACAGGACGGGCTGCGAGGCCGAGGCCCGTCGACCCCTCGGGATACGCTGCGACAGCAGGATGGAAGGGTCGCAGCGCGAATGACGACAGCCGCTACCTGTCCGCCAACTCTCCCCCGCCGATGTGGCGGATCTCGCCGACGTCCGGCGTCGACCCCGTGACCATTCCCTTGAGGACTTCCCACAGGATCACCGGCCTCGGCTTGTCGTTCTTCATGTAGACCACCGAGTCGGCCTCCACGAAGATGAGTGTCAGGCGCGGGTCGTCCGGCCCGCCATCCTTCGCACCCCCTTCGTCCCCGAACCAGGCCTTCCAGTCCGGCTGGTAGAGCGCTCTGATCTTCTTCTTGTCGCGGGAGATGCGTGCGATACCACTCACTGAAACCCACTCGCGCGACTTGTTGTTGTAATAAGCGCAGTTCACGTGGGGGTCCATCGAGAGCTCGTCTAGCTTGTTGTCTTCGGCATTCGTGACGAACCAGAGGTCGGCATCGCTGGTACGCTTCTGCGTCGCCATCGGGCGGGAGACGAGGTGACCGTCGTGGCGCCTCGTAGTGAACATGGCCGTCTCGATTCCCTCGATGAGCTTGTCGAGCTCCTCGAGCTTTTTCTGTGATGTAGGCATGCCCGGACGAGTTGCAGAACGTGTGCCCGTGCCGCGGTCAGGATTAGAAGTCGACCCCGCCCATTGTGTTCGCCATGATCGCCTTCTGCACGTGGAGGCGATTCTCCGCCTCATCCCACACCGCGCTCTGTGGACCATCGATCACCTCGGCCGCAACCTCCTCACCGCGGTGAGCCGGCAGACAATGGAGGAAAATCGCTCCCCGCTTCGCGCGTCTCATGAGCGCCGGCGTGACCATGAACCCGGCGAACGCCTTCTCACGGACCGCCTGCTCTTCTTCCTGTCCCATCGATGCCCAGACATCGGTGTTCACCACGTCGGCACCTTCAGCCGCCTCGTTCGGATCGCGCACTACTCGAACGTTCGCGGTGGCGCGCGCGCGATCGAGAATCGCCACATCGGGATCGTACCCTTCGGGACACGCAAGCGTCAGCTCGAATCCGAGTCTGTATGCCGCGTTGATCCACGAATTGGCCATGTTGTTCCCGTCGCCGATCCACGCAACCTTCTTTCCCTCGATTCCACCGAGCCGCTGACGAATCGTGAGAATATCGGCGAGTATCTGGCACGGATGCAGCAGGTCGGTCAGGCCGTTGATCACCGGCACCGCTGCGTACTTCGCCAACTCTTCGACCTCGGCGTGGGCGAAGGTGCGAATCATGATTCCATTCACGTACCGCGACAAAACACGCGCTGTATCCGCAATCGGCTCCCCTCTGCCGAGCTGCACGTCACGCGGGGAAAGAAACAGCGCGTGGCCACCAAGCTGCCACGTACCCACCTCGAACGATACGCGTGTTCGAGTCGATGCTTTCATGAAAATCATCGCGAGCGACTGCCCGGCGAGTGGCTTCTCGCG
>DATAIM010000293.1:0-5323 GCA_036262655.1 Gemmatimonadaceae bacterium
ACAAGAAGGTGGACATCGAAGTCATGTGTTCGTTGACCCCTGATTCGATATTTGTCAAAGTCGACCCGTGGACCGTACAGCTATCCCGGAATACGCCCAAGGTGATCTGGAAGCTGACGAACTCGTCCAACGCAACCGACATCGACATCAAGGCGAAGACCGATACATCGCCGTGGCCCTTTGCGGATCGGCCACCCTACTCTGGCCAGCCAAAGGAGAAGGAGAGCAAGGGAGCGATCGTCGGGACCAAGGATCAGCTGTACGCGTACACGATTGTAGCGACGTGTCCTGCGGGAGGGGGCGGGACCCGGAAGGTCGTGATCGATCCCGACATGATCATTATCGATTAGCTCGACACGCACGACGCGGGAGAGCAGGTGCTGACGAGTAAGGAGCAGGACGTGATCGGGACTGGCTATCGCCATCCCGAGCAGATCGCCCAGTACCGCATCGTCCGGGTGCTGGGCGAAGGCGGGATGGGCACTGTCTACGAAGCTGTGGACGGAGGAGCCGTGCGGCGCAACGTCGCACTCAAAGTCGTTCGCGGCGGATTCCAGTCACGCGAGATCCGCGCGCGGTTCGAGGCGGAGCGGCAGGCCCTCGCCCTGATGGATCATCCGAACATCGCGAAGATCTTTCAGGCAGGAGAGACCGAGGCGGGCGATCTCTTCTTCGCAATGGAGCTCGTCAAAGGCCTGACACTGATGGACTTCTGCGATTCGCGCCGCCTCTCGACGAAGGAGAGACTCGAGCTGTTCGTTTCGATGTGCCACGCGGTGCAGCATGCACACCAGAAAGGTGTGATTCACCGCGACCTCAAGCCGTCGAACATTCTCGTCACCGAGCAGGACGGCAAACCCTGCCCGAAGATCATCGACTTCGGAATCGCGAAAGCGCTCGGGCTTCAGCTCACTGAAAACACGCTCGTAACGCAGGCAGGTCACCCGCTGGGGACCGTCGCCTTCATGAGTCCGGAGCAGGCCGAATCATCCGGAATCGACGTCGATACGCGTACCGACATCTACTCGCTCGGTGTCATTCTCTACATGCTCCTCGTTGGCAGCCTGCCCGTCGACCCATCGGGTCTTCCGGCTCATGCCTTCATGTTCCGGCTTGCTCAAGGAGATACCCAAAGCCCGCGGCCGAGCGCCCGATTTACAGCTCTTGGTGATTACAGAGTCGGTATCGCGCAGGCGCGGCGGACTGATCCGGAGCACCTGCAGCGCGACTTGAAGGGCGATCTCGACTGGATCGTGATGAAGGCGCTCGATCCAGACCGCTCCCGCCGCTACGACACGGCGATCGGATTTGCAGCCGACGTCGAGCGGTTCCTCTCGCACGTGCCGGTCATCGCGCGACCGCCGACACCGATGTATCGCATCACGAAATTCGTGCGGCGGCATCGAGGTGTCGTAGCCGCAACAACTGTCACGGTTCTCGCGCTCATCACGAGCGCCATTCTCGCCACAGCCGGGCTCCTGCGCGCCACCCGCGCCGAGCGAATCGCTGCAACCGAGGCGGCATCGGCGAAGCAGGTAACTGATTTCCTGGTCGATTTGTTCAGGCTCACCGGACCGAACGCCGGACGAGGAAACTCGATCACTGCGCGCGAGCTGCTGGAAAAAGGCGCTGAGAAGTCCGCGACGGATCTCGCCAGGCAACCCGAAGTGCAGAGCCGGATGATGCACACAATCGGAACCGCGTTCTCAGCCCTCGGAATCTATGACAAGGCGCGCTCGCAGCTCGAGAGGGCGCTCGAGATCCGAACGCGCGTGCTTGGCCAGGATGATCCAGCGGTCGCAGAGACAGAGCTCGCCCTTGGCACAGCAACAATGAAGCACGGTGATCCCGCGACCGCGGAACAACATTTCACCCGCGCTCTACTGATCAGGGAGAAGCTCTTCAAGGGGGATGACCCGCGCGTTGCCCGCGCAGTCTCAGGCCTGGCCAGCCTGCGGCTCAATCAGGGCCGGGCAGCTGAAGCGGAGGGGTTGTTCAAGCGCGTCCTCGCAATCGACGAGAAATCGCTGTCTGCGAATGACACCGTCATCGCGGGCGACCTCGCAAACCTCGGTATCGTTTATTACTCACAGCAGCGGTATCCCGAAGCGGAGCAGATGCTCCGCAGGTCACTTGCAATTCAGGAGAGCCAGCTCGGACCGGATCATCCGACTCTCGCGTCCGTAATGAACAACCTCGGCGGGGTTTACTCGAAGCAGGGACGCTATTCGGATGCGCTGCCACTCTACGAGCGCACACGGGCGATCTTCGAGCGGACTCTCGACCCCACTCACCCGAACATCGCCGTGATTCTCAACAACGTCGCCGAGGTCTACTGGAAGGTCAAACGCTACTCGGACGCGGAGCCGCTGTTCCGCCGCGCACTCGCGATCAAGGAAGCGCGCTTCACGCCGACGAACCCTAACGTCGCTTCGACACTGAATGGTCTCGCCGGCCTGCTTCGCGACCAGAAGCGATTCGCAGAGTCCGAAGCTCTTTACAAGAGAGCGCTGACGATTCGCCTGAAGGCATTCGGATCCCCCAACGCTGACGTCAACGAAACAGTGAAGGACTACGGTGAGCTGTTGCGCGCCACTGGTCGAAGCGTTGAAGCGGACGCCCTGATGAAGCAGTACGTGCGTTAAACCCCTTCGATCTCCGCGGCAGCTCGCTTCAGAATCTCGACGATCTTCCTGATCTGATCCGGTGATCTGGACGTGTTCCTGGAGTAGATCGCGGCGCCGATGTTCTTGAATCCGCGATGGACGTCCATCATTGGCTCACCAAAAACGTTCTGCGCAAAGTCCGCGATGCGGGCAAAGATGTCGTCGATCAGCGGCTGGTTTTCCGAGAGGTGCGCACGTCCTTCGTCGGTGATCTCATAGATCTTCTTCCCGCCCTCCTCGGGCTTAGCCCTGGCGTATCCCAGATCCTCGAGCATGGTCAGGGTAGGGTAGACCGTGCCGGGACTGGGTGAGTACATGCCCCCGAACTTCTCTTCGATCTCCTTGATGATCTCATAGCCGTGGCGCGGCTTCTCGGCGAGCAGCCCCAGGATCACGAACTTGAGGTGTCCCTGGTCGAACATTCTTCCGCCGCCAAACGGTCCTCCCCTCGATTTTCCGCGTCCCGCCCAGAAGGCCCCGGCATCAAATCCGAAGTTCTCCGGCCGGCGGCTGAACGCCCAAATGAACGGTGTGCCGCAGTGATGTCCATGCATCGCGAGTTCCCCTTAGGTCTGTAGATAGTACTAACGATATATCGAACTTGGGAGAAAGTAATATCGTGAGATATATCTTGACAAGGATGTCGCAATTGGAACAAAAGCCCCCGAAAGCGAACTTTCGGAGGCTTAAAGGCGGCGGTCGCCACTCAAGCGGGCAGCTTTGCGACTTTTCCGATGAACAGAATCGTTCCCGAAAACCGCTCCCGGATCACGAAGATGAACGGGCGGTCGACCCTGATTGACGGAGGCAACGATGTAACGCCGACACCGACACTCGTAGCGGCGGCAGCTTCCGTCCCGTCCTCGTTGACGTCCACGAACGTCTTTTGAAGCACCCTGGTCAGGACCAGTTCCGTGCCGCGGGGTGACATCGGAGTGAAATCCGCCTTGTCAAAGGCGGCGCCCATCCCAAGTGTGCTCAGCTCGGGGTTGAGGGGCGCGGACCAGGTCAGCTGGAAGCGTGGCAGGAAGAGCACGGTTTCCTGCTGGGCCAGTGAGCCCGTCAGGCTCTTCCAGCCGGCGTCATCGACCGATGCGGCAACGGTATTGACGTCCACGCCTGCATTGGGCAGAACAACCGTCATCGTGAACGCGGAGTTTCCGTAAGGCAGGTCGACCGCAGTATACGACGGCGCATGCGCGATCTTCAGGAGTCCACGCTGGTTCATGAGGGGTACATTCGGACGCGATTCATCATATGCGAGGAACGGCGCGCTTGCCGTCTGCGACTTATCGAACCGTTTCTGCCACGATCCCTTGAAATAGATCGCGTTGATCAGGAACATCACTTCGTCGCGGTTGATCGCATCGAGGATCACGGGGATTTTCCCTGCCGTGCTCTGGTTGACCCATGAGTTGATCGTCGGAAGCGCGGCCGGGCTCCGGAAGTCCAGCGGTGTTACCGCAGCGTCGAAGAAAGTTTTGCTCTCGGTGAGGAACCCGGCATTGAACGGAAAGCTCTGCTCGTACCAGATCGAGTTCACGATCCGGAAATCCGTTGTATTGTCCAGACTCCGCAGGAGCTCGAGCAGGGACTTGTATCCTTCGTTTACCTCGCCCTTGGTGGCGGATCCAAGCCTCAGTGCGGAGTGCATCGCGTCGTACGTAGCTCCAGCCGCCCCATTCGCCGTCATTCCAAGCGCCATCGACGCACTTAAAGGCGAGATAAACACATTCTCGCTCCGCCTGGTGGCGTTCACCTCCCGGAACAGGTCGAAGGCGAACGCGTTGCTTCCCGCAACGAGCTTCTGCTCGGCAACGGTCAATTGTCTGGGCAGCGCGTCGATTGGCTGCGTGCCGGGTCCGCGTGGGTCCGAGCAGGCAACAGTCGCAAGAGCCGCGGGAACGAACATGCTGGACCAACTAGCCAGTTTCATTCTTCCTCCCTGTGGAATGTGTTGGATGCCAGCCGATACAGCCGAAACCTCACATTCCTGGCTGCTAGTTAATACTGTAACATGCTGCAAACGTGGGCGGAATCGGTCCGCGGAGGGCTGATTCTTGCGACCAGGAACGGCATGGCTGATCGTTGGCTGATACAGTATGGTACGGAAAAAGATTCGCTTCGGATAATCGGCAAGGCTTCCACGCGGGGCCAGGCAGCATCGATAGCTCAGGGTCACTTCGACTCTAACTGCGCTGAAGACAAGGATGCCCGCGTCGTATTCGACCCGGAAAATCCGGCCGGGGAATATCAGTGCAGCAAAGGCTGGTACCGGATTACACGGCTGGGCTCCGGCCAATGGGCCGTGATACGGGATAGCTGAAGGACGAGCTCGGCTGGTTTACAGCCGGAAACGAGGGTTGACGACGTTGCTGAAAATTGATCCGAAGGTGTACGAGAGTCCCAGGCCGCTGGAGAGTGATGGCCAGACTTGAGCTCACGCAGCCGGAGAAGCCGCTCCTCGTCGGTCAAATTGGATCCCGGAATGTTGAGCTGGTCGCGAACCAGCGAGTAACGAACGCCGATATTCAGGTTGAGACCCGTTGATCTGACGGTGACCCCGGTCACGCGGCGAGCGACTGGTTCTATGCGGCGAGCGTAGCCCGATCGGCATATGCGTTGCAGCCCGAATGCCCGCTTCGAATCACGCAGTC
>DATAIM010000294.1:0-1649 GCA_036262655.1 Gemmatimonadaceae bacterium
AGGATTATCCGGCTTACGGAGCGATTCTCGGGGTAGAGAATGCACGAAAGACGCTCATGGCTGGATTTACTTCGATCAGAGTAGTGGGCTCCTCCGACTTTGACGACATGGCGATTCGCCAGGCGATCGAAGATGGTCGCATCGTGGGCCCGAGAATCGAAGCAGCGGGGCATGCGCTCGGGATTACGGGCGGTCACTGCGATGCGAATGGTTGGCGTCCCGGCCTGTTGGAGCGCGGCCCCAGGGAAGGCGTCGGGAATGGCGCGGAGGAAGTCCGCTCTGCCGTGAGATATCAGGTGAAGTACGGCGCCACCGTGATCAAGGCGTGCGCCACTGGCGGAGTTCTATCCGAAGGGGATGCCGTCGGAGCGACGCAGTTCTCCTATGAGGAGATGAAGGCAATCGTCGACGAAGCGACGAAGCTCGAGCGAAAGGTTGCCGCGCATGCGCACGGGACTGAGGGGATAAAGATCGCTACACGCGCCGGTGTTGCGTCGATCGAGCACGGCTCATTTCTCGATGAGGAAGGCGCGAAGCTGATGGCGAGACGCGGGACCTACTTGGTTCCGACACTGATGCCTGGAAGTATGATCGAGCAGTTCGTAAAAAATGGAGTTCTCAAGGGCCTCCGCGCGGAGAAGGGTCTGGCCGCATCTGCCGCGATCCGGAAGGGAATCAAGCTCGCGATCGCGAACAAGGTGCCGATCGCGCTCGGGACGGACGCCGGCGTAATTCCGCACGGAACGAACGCCAGGGAATTCGGGCTGATGGTCGAGTGGGGAGGAATGACAACGCTCGCTTCCTTGACCGCGGGCACGCTGGGCGGTGCAAGGCTGCTTGGCTGGGAGAAGAGGGTTGGCTCGATCGAAGCGGGGAAGCTTGCCGACATCGTTGCGGTGCCGGGGAACCCGCTCGAGGACATTCACCGTACGGAGCAGGTGTCGTTCGTGATGAAGAACGGCGTGATCTACAAGGGGATGGGGGCGAAGTAGCGTCGGTGTTTCAGCGGTTGTCGAAAGAAGCGATGGGCTTCCGGAAGAGGGACATGAGAATGTCGTACTGCACGGAGTCCTTGATCCCGCTCAACGTTTCCTCGTGCTCCAGATCAAAGCCGAGGTTCAGGAACAAGTCGCGATATGTGTCGATGAGCCAAGGCGTCAGCAGGTAGTCGGTTTCCTTTCCGCGCGTGTTGACGAGCAGGAAACGTCCCTCCTCCCTGAGCGCGTCTCGAAACTGCGACATCAGCCAGCCGATATCGAAAAGCGAATAAAGCCACCCCAGGGAATAGATGGACTCGCTCATGACCACGAGATCGAACGGACCTTCGGCGGCCGGGTTGAATTCCATGAGGTTGTGGACGCGAAAGCTGACGTTGCTTTTTCCAGCGCACGCTTTTCTCGTGCGTGCGATGGCTGCTGGCGCGATATCGAGTGCAACCACCTCGTCGCTGATATCAGCGATCAGGCGGGCGAATTGGCCAGAACCGCATCCGGCATCAAGCACGCGACCGTAACGCCGGTCGTTCAGAAGGGCGAATTGATGCAGGTAGCGGTTGGCGTCGAGCTCGGACGAGTCGCTCTGCCAGGGATCGCTCTGGCTCCAGAGACGTTCGTAATGCTCCCGCATCCGCCGGTCGATAGCTTCACGCT
>DATAIM010000295.1:0-2591 GCA_036262655.1 Gemmatimonadaceae bacterium
CTCGCCGCCGACATTCAATCGTCGATGTACGATACGCTCTCCATCAATTCGGCGGTTGTGCGACTTGCCGCCGCGAATGGAATGGCTCGCGTCGACACGCTGGCGGTCGAGATCGCGCAGGGCGTTGCTACTGCTGGCGGAACGTTCGGACTTGCACAAGGAAAGAGCGGACAGCTCAAGTATCACGTTGCCGTTGACTCCTTGAACCGCCTTGCCTCGCTGCTGCCCCCGGTCCAGCCGGGAACTGTGCCCCCACGGCCCGGAATTGTCGCGTCGCGCATGGCTCGCGTCCGTGCAGATTCTCTCCGGGTCGCACGAGCGACGGAAGTGGAGCGTGCAATATCGGGACAAGGCCCGCCATCGCTCGCCCCGGTCGATACGCCGCGCACGCTCAGCATGAACGAACTCTCGGGATCGCTCTTCGCGGATGGGGTCGCCACCGGTAACATCAAGGACTTCGGACTCAAGGGCACCGCAAGCGGTGAAAACATCATCGCGCGCGGGAATAGCGTTCAACGGTTCAGGGCTCAGTACGACTGGACCAACGCTCTCACGCCACGATCGCGCGTCGATGTCGACGCCTCAGCAGCACGGGTGAGTGCAAGCGGCTTCGATCTCGACTCGGTCCAGGCTCGCATCAAGTATCAGAAGCCAAGTGGCACGGCTGAGCTGACGGTCGTTCAGAACGCGTCGTCGGTTTACAGCCTGAATGCGGACTACCTGCTTAACAAGGTTCGCAACGAGCTTCGCCTGAACCGGATGCAGCTGCAGTTCGATTCGACGCGGTGGGCTTCCACGGGTCCGTCGCTCATCCACTGGGGGTCCGCCGGGGTGGACATCGACAAGCTCGAGCTTCACAACCAGAGGAACGGCAGGATATTCGTCGACGGCCTCATTCCGAAGAATGGACGCGCGAACCTTCAGGTAGCCGTCGACAACTTTGCGGTCGAGGACCTCATCTCGCTCGCACAAAGCGACATCAATGCACGGGGCCTGCTCTCGTTCGACATCAAGGCCGCAGGCACGGCCGCCGATCCGACATTCACCGGGTCATTCGGAACTCAGCGCTTTTTCTACAACGGGACGTCAGTTCCGGAAGTGCACGGCGTTCTGAGTTACGCGAATCAGACGCTGCGCGGTCGTGCGGATGCAATGCGCGAGGGACAGAAACCGTTGCTGTTCGCCGAGGGTACGATTCCGATCAATCTTGCGCTGAGCGGGGTTACCGGCTCGCGACTCCCGCGGGACCGGCAGATCGATCTCGCTGTTCGCGCGGACAGTCTCCCGCTCGATCTCGTGCCGCAGTTCAATACTTACGTGACTACGTCGAGGGGCCGGGCTGTCGCCGACTTCAAGGTGGGCGGTACTCTGAGCCATCCCGAGGTCACCGGCAAGTTCAATCTCGCGGATGCTGAAGCGAAGGTCGTTCCGCTCGGGATAACCTTGAAGCCCCTGAACGCATCGATCAGGATGCTTCGCGACACTGTGATCATCGATTCGGTCGCGGCAATCAGCCGTGGCGGACGCATTGCCCTCTCCGGAGGGCTCGGAATCGGCTCGTTGCGCACGCCTTCGTTCGATCTCAAGCTCTTCGCGCAGGGCGCTACCGTCCTCCTGAGCCGTGAGCGCGGGTATCTCAAGGCGAGCATGAATCTCGCGATGACCGGACCTTTCAACGACACTCACGTCGGAGGATCGGTCCGCCTTCTCGACGGTGTGCTCGATATCCCGAAATCCGAGGGGAAAAAACTGATCGGGAGCCAGGATCCGGCGTTGTTCAATGTGCTCGACACGGCTGTGCTCGCCAATCGGGAGCTGTTCCCGTCGCAGTCACCGCTGCTCGCGAATCTGAGGATGGACGTGAACCTCAAGGTAGATCGTGACGTGTTCGTCCGGTCGCCTGATTACAACATCGAGGTTTACAGCGATGGTGACCTGGCAGTGCACGTCAATCGCGCGAAGCAGTCGCTGGTACTCGATGGAGTGCTGCTGAGCGAGCGTGGCGAATATCGGTTCCTCTCCAAGCGGTTCCAGATCACCCGCGGCTCCGCGACCTTCATCAATTCAGAGGAGCTGAATCCGACACTTCAGGTGACCGGTGCTTACGAGGTTCGGCTGCCGGCGCGCGAAGCGATCAATGTTCAGATCCTTATCGGGGGGACGCTTCGTACTCCGCAAATCTCGCTCGAGAGCGACGCGCAGCCGCCGATTCCGCAGAGCGACCTCCTCAGCTATCTCGCGTTCGGGCGCTCGTCCTCGTCATTGCTTCAGCTCGAGGGGAGCGGCATTGGTGCGAACAACAACGTCGTGGGTGCCGGCGCTGCACTCGCCAGCCGCCAGCTGGCCGCGGTTGCACTCGGCGTTTTTGCCGATCAGCTCGCGGGGGAAGCCGCCCGGCAGCTTGGCGTCGATGTTTTCAACATCGCGCCGGCTGACATTCAGAGCGATGTCGGCAGCTTCCTTCGTGCAACCGAGGTCGAGTTCGGCAAGTACATCAAGTCGCACACGTTTGCGGCGGTTCAGCTTCGGCCCGATCCCGCCGCGCTGCAGAGACCAGGGCTTCTTCTCGAGCATCGTTTTGGCGGGCTCCG
>DATAIM010000296.1:0-8200 GCA_036262655.1 Gemmatimonadaceae bacterium
CGATTCAGCGGGTGGTTGGCTGTCGCCATTCTCGGCCTCGTTATGCTGGGAGGAAGCACCGCCTCGTCGCAGACGACTACCGGCACAGTCCGGGGAGTTGTGACGTCCGGCGGCGCTCCGGTTGCGAATGCTCAGGTCCAGCTCAGAAATCCGGCAACCGGCGTATCACGCGGAACGATCACTCGCGAGGATGGCTCCTACGTTCTCGCTGGTGTGATGCCGGCCAGCTACGAGCTTACCGTTCGCCGGATCGGAAGCAGTCCACAGGCGCGCGGTGTCATCGTCAGCATCGGCACGACGCAGATACAGGATTTCGCTATCAGCGAGCAGGCGGCGCAGCTCGAGCAGGTCGTCGTGACCGCGGCACCGGCCGTTGAAACGCGAACTTCTGAAGTCGGCACGAACATCAGTCAGGCGCAGATCGAGAAGCTGCCGACGCCGAGCCGCAACTTTCTCGATCTCGCGGCGCTGACTCCGGGAGTCACGGTCACCGAAGATCGGGTCAACGGTCAGTTCAGGACGGTGTCTGCCGGCGGCCAGAGCTCGAACACCGTCAACCTGTTCATCGACGGTACGAGCTTCAAGAACGATCTGACAGCGGGTGGCATCGCCGGACAGGACGCGAGCCGTGGAAATCCGTTCCCGCGTGGCGCGATCCAGGAATACCGCGTGATAAGCCAGAACTTCAAGGCGGAATATCAGAAGGCATCGAGTGCCGTGATCACCGCGACAACGAAGTCGGGCGGCAACGAGTGGACGGGGAATGCGCTGTACGCATTCCAGAACAAGGGAATGGTCGGCCTCGACAGCTTTCAGAGGCGCGACAGGAACAACTCTCCGGCAACGTTCAAGAAGCCCGAATACAAGCGGACGCTCGCTGCATTCAGCGCCGGCGGTCCAATCGTCAAGGACAAGATTCACGTCTTCGGATCGTACGAGGGCAATTACCAGGACAGGCAGAATCGCGTGAGCTTTGCGCAGCCGACGCCCGGACTGTTCCCGGCCCTCGACACCGTGAACCTGAGCCAGTACAACGGGAATTTTACGTCCCCGTTCCGCGAGACCCTTCTGTTCGGGAAGCTGACCAACGCGATCAACGACAACTCCAACGCCGAGATCAGCTTTACGCATCGCAACGAGACCGATGTCCGCGACTTCGGAGGGAACGTCGGCTTGCAGTCCGCTGTTGATTTCCGACAGAAGATTTCAGTCGGACAGATCAAGCACAATTACTTCTCCGGCTCGTTTCTGAACGAGGCCAAGGCGGATTATTCGCACTTCCGGCGAAACCCGGCGCCGGCGACCCCCGGAATGCCTTCCCGGCTGATCTTCTACCCCAACGGAGAAGCGCGGATCGGCAGCAATCTGAGCGAGCAGGATTATATCCAGCAGCGCCTCGGGCTGCGGGATGACGTGACCTACTCGGGCTTCACAATGGCCGGGGAGCACATCTTCAAGACCGGGGTGAGCCTCGACTTCGTGAAGTACGACGTCTTCAAGGGAAACAGGAATACCCCTGAGTTCGTCTACAGCAACATCGAGAATGGTGTGAACTACGGTTTCCGCTCACCGTTCCAGCTGGTGTACGGAACGGGTGACGCGAACCTGAAGACGAGCAACAATCAGTTCGGAGTTTACGTGCAGGACGACTGGACGCCGATTCAGCGGCTGACGTTCAATATCGGCGTGCGGTGGGATTACGAGTCTCACATGCTGAACAACGACTACGTCACGCCGCAGATGGTCGTCGATACCCTCACGCGGTACAACAACCAGCTGATCAATCCGCTCGACCTGAGCCGCTACATCAGCACTGGCAAAAACCGCAAGCCGTTCTATGGCGCGGTCCAGCCGCGGCTCGGTTTTTCTTACGCGATCGACAGGAACAGCCGCACCACCGTGTTCGGCGGATGGGGTCTCTATTACGACCGCATTCCGTTCGACCTCTACGCGGTTGATGAGAAGCTCAAGCTGAGCCACCCTGAGTTCACCGTGCGATTCGCACCGAAGGGGGTGGCGCCGGGCCCAGGACAGGTCGCATGGAATGATTCGTATCTCTCCGCCGACAAGGGCACCCTCGATGCGCTTGTGCACACCTCGGGCAAACCCGAAGCGTGGCTGATCGACAGCGAAGCCAAGGTACCGCATTCGACGCAGATGAACGTCGGAATTCGCCAGCTCCTAGGAGACTTCGCGATCTCGGCGACATATGCGAACGTGAAGGCCGTGGACCAGATGGTCCTCAACTGGGCGAACATCGGAGTGAACCCGGATGGCCGCTGCTGCCGCGATTTCAATATCGGAGCGCACGGCTTCAGCAATTTCATCTACTCGACGAACGACAAGAAGACGTGGTACGATGCGCTCCAGGTGCAGGTGGATCGTCCCTACCGGCGCAGCAGTCCGAGCGCAATCGGCTGGGGCGTCGGCCTGGCTTACACATATGCGACTCGTGAGCTCCAGGGCGCCGACGGACTGAACGATGACTTTGCGTTCCCGACCGCGAAGAGCATTCCGAGACACCAGTCCAATGACGAGAAGCAGCGCATCGTTGCCAACTGGATCACGGACCTCCCGTATGCATTTGGAATCCAGTTCTCCGGCCTCGCGACGCTGGGCGGCAAGTACAAGCTCGACGTCGGCTGCCCCAAGCGTTTCTGCGGCGAGGGCACGACCGGCAATCTGTGGGAGCGTGGAGGGTTTACTGTCCCGGGAACATTCCCTTACCGGAATGTGGACCTGCGGTTCAGGAAAGATTTCCCGAGCTTCGGGCGTACTTCGACGGCGTTCGGTATCACGTTCGACGTGTTCAACACCCTGAATCGCGACAACTTCGGTTGTTACAAAGTGGGAAACAGGAACGACAAGGATTTTGGTTCTCCCGACTGCGTCGTTTCGGATGCAAGGAGATATCAGCTGGGCGCGGAATTGAACTTCTGATTCCCTGCTGCCGGGTACCGCAACGGTACCCGGCAGCAATGCAGGCAACGGCTTTTATCGCAGAGAACACATGAAATCACAGTCTCCCGTGGTTTTTTACCAAATCGTTTGCGGTTCTCGGCCTCCTCAGCGGCCCCGGCGGTAAAACAGTTTATCGCAGGTCTCTGCGTTCCCTGCATTCTCGGCGGTAAAAAAAGCGGTTGCTTTTCTCAGTGGCCTCGGCTGTAAAAATTGTTGTTGTCGTCCTCCGGCTAGCGGCAACGAATGGAGATCGAGCATGAATAGCTGTTGTTCACTGTCGCGGACCAGTCTCGCTCTCGTATTCGTCGCTGCTGGATGCTCGGCGAGGCAGGTTGCTCCGGTTGCGAACATCCCTCCGCCCGGACAGCTAGGCGCTATCACGCCACGGCAGACAGCGTTTCTCGATACTCTCGAGAAGCGGACGTTCGATTGGTTCTGGGAGAAGACCAACCCTGCCAATGGTCTCACGCCTGACAGGTGGCCTACAAGGAGCTTCTCGAGCGTTGCCGCAACAGGGTTCGCTCTGACCGCATATCCGATCGGTATCGAGCGCGGCTACGTAGCGCGGCCCGCCGCGGCCGATCGCGTTCTCACCACACTGCGTTTCATGTACCGGGCACCACAGGGCGGCGAATCGGCGCGCGTAACAGGTTACAAAGGTTTCTTCTACCACTTTCTCGATATGGAAACCGGCTATCGGTTCGAGAAGGTGGAGCTGTCGACGATCGACACATCGCTTCTTCTTGCCGGCGTCCTGTTCTGTCAGTCCTATTTCACCGGCCAGAACGGAACAGAGGCGTCGATTCGCGCCTACGCCGATTCGTTGTACGAGCGAGTGGACTGGCAGTGGATCCGGCCCCGCTCACCGCTCGTCAGCATGGGATGGAAGCCGGAGAGCGGATACATCGAGGCCGATTGGCACGGCTTGAACGAGGCGATCATCCTCAATGTTCTCGCGCTCGGCTCGCCCACACACCCGATCGATCCCTCCGCTTGGGACGCTTATCGAAGCACGTATCGCTGGGCGGATTTCTACGGCTATCAGCACATAAACTTTGCGCCACTGTTCGGCCACCAGTATTCCCACATCTGGATAGACTTTCGCGGAATCGGGGACTCATACGTGCGGGCGAAGGGCATCGACTACTTCGAGAACTCCCGGCGTGCGACCTACTCGCAGCGCGCCTATGCGACGGCAAATCCCGGGAACTGGAAGGACTACGGCTCCGCTGTCTGGGGATTGACTGCGGTCGATGGGCCGCTAGACACTCTTCTCGTTCTCCGCGGCGCTCCGCGGAGATTCTGGACTTACTCGGCCCGGGGAGCGGCAGCGGGAGAAGTTCGCGATGATGGCACCCTGGCGCCAACGGCAGCCGCGGGCTCGATCCCGTTCGCCCCGGAGATAACGATCCCGGCCCTTGTCTCGATGCGGGAGAAGTACGGCGACAATCTCTTTTCGACCTACGGCTTTCTGGATTCCTTCAACCCCACGTTCGATCTCGACATCAAGCCACAGCACGGAAGAATTGTCCGCGGCCTGGGCTGGTTCGACACGGATTATCTCGGGATCGACCAGGGTCCCATCATCGCGATGATCGAGAACTATCGCTCGGGTCTGGTATGGCGTGTCATGCGAACGAATCCCCACATAATTCGTGGGCTGAAGCGGGCCGGCTTCACGGGCGCGTGGCTCGATCAGTAGAATGAAATGGCTGTATGCGTCCGCGGCGATCGCGTTGCTCGTTGGCGGCACAGCTTGCTCCCGCGCTTCAGCCAGTGACGAGACCGTTCTGCGACTCTGGGCGATGGGCCGTGAGGGGGAAGTTCTCTCGGAGCTCGTCCCGGAATTCGAGCGCACGCATCCTCGAGTGCGCGTGCAGGTTCAGCAGATTCCATGGTCGGCCGCTCACGAGAAGCTTCTTACAGCGTATGTCGGGGACGCGACGCCCGATATCGCGATGCTCGGGAATACTTGGGTCCCGGAGTTTGTCGCGCTCGATGCGCTCGAGCGTCTCGATGCGCGTGTCTCCGCTTCCAGGGACGTATCTCGCAGCGATTACTTCCCGGGGATATGGAGCACTAATGTCGTCAATGGCGGTACCTACGGCATTCCATGGTATGTCGACACGAGGGTGCTCTTCTACCGGACTGATGTTCTCGCTGCTGCGGGATACGACCGCATGCCCGCGACCTGGAAGGAATGGCGCGACGCGCTCGTGAGCATGAAGAAACGTATGGGACCCCATCAGTATCCGCTTCTCATTCCGATCACGGAGTGGCCCCCGCCGGTGATTCTCGGGCTTCAGAGCGGCTCGCCCCTGCTGCGGGATGCGGGACGCTTCGGGGCATTCTCGCACCGGCAGTTCCTCGATGCATTCAGGTTTTATGTCGGACTCTTCCGGGACAGCCTGGCCCCGGCGCTGAGTGGCACGGAGATCTCGAACCTGTATCAGGAATTCGAGCGCGGAAATATCGCGATGTACATCAGCGGGCCGTGGCAGATCGGCGAGTTCTCGCGCCGTCTCCCGAGAGAGATGCAGGACAAATGGATGACGGCGCCTCTTCCCGGCGTCGATGGGCCCGGGGTTTCCCTCGCGGGCGGGGCCAGTCTTTCGCTCTTCCGGCGGAGCACTCACAAACGCGAAGCGTGGGCGCTGATGGAGTACCTGTCGCGGCCGGACATCCAGGTGAAGTTTTATCATCTTACGGGCGATCTTCCTCCCCGCCGCGCCGCATGGATGGATTCCGCACTGGCGAGCAACCGGCACGCAGCGGCGTTCCGCGAACAGCTGGATCATGTGGTTCCCACCCCGCCCGTTCCGGAGTGGGAGCAGATCGCAACGAAAGTCTTCGAGCATGGGGAGCGCGCCATCCGCGGGAAGCAGACACCCGAGCAGGCGATGACTGCACTCGACCGCGACGTAAACAATCTGCTCAGGAAGCGCCGCTGGCTCATGGACCGAACGGCGAAGCGATGAAGAAATCCCGGCTTCGCATCCCGTCGGAGGCAAATACCGCTGCGTGGTTCTTCCTCGCTCCCGCCCTGACGCTTATTGGCGTGTTTTTCTTCCTGCCTGTCGCCGCGTCTCTCCTCCTCAGCGTCACTGATTTCGACCTGTACGGTATCGCGAATCCGTCGAACACACGCTTTGTCGGGCTCGAGAACTATTCACGTCTTCTCAGGACTCGTGACTTCTGGGTCGCGCTCCGAAACACGTTCTACTTCGCTTTTGTCGGGGGCCCGCTGACGATCGCCGTATCGCTCGGAGCGGCACTGCTGCTCAGCTCGAAGCTCGTGCGCTTCAAGGGCGTTTTCCGGACGATCTACTTCACGCCGTTCGTCACGACGCTCGTCGCCGTTGCGATCGTGTGGCGCTACCTCTATCACACACGCTACGGGTTTTTCAATTACGCCCTGTCGAAGATCGGTATCGCTCCGGTCGACTGGCTTGGAGATCCGCACTGGGCGATGCCGGCGATCATCCTGATGGCGGTCTGGAAGAGCTTCGGCTACAACATGCTGATTTTCATCGCCGGCATTCAGGCTATCCCCGAAGAGCTGTACGATGCGGCCGCAATTGACGGCGCCGGATCGTTCCGGCGGTTCTTCAGCATCACTCTTCCGATGCTCGCTCCGACGCTCGTTTTCGTCACCGTCATCACGATGATCGGCTACTTCCAGCTTTTCGCGGAGCCGTACGTGATGACGCAGGGCGGGCCGCTTCGGAGCACGACGAGTGTCGTCCTTCTCATGTATGAGGAAGGATTCAGATGGTGGCGAATGGGATACGCGGCGGCCATCGCATTCGTTCTGTTTATTGTGATACTGCTCGCGACGCTCGTACAGTTCCGCCTTCAGCGAGTGCGCGCAACATGACGCGCCGGGCAGACAGCGATTTCAATTCGTCCATGCGCCAGCGTGAGATGGTTTCCCGCATTCTGCTTTACTCCCTGCTGCTGGGGGGTGCCGTAATGGCGCTTCTGCCTATGGTGTGGATGGTGTCCGCGTCACTCATGCCCGGTGGCGAAGCGAGCACCTACCCTCCGCGATTCTTTCCCAGCCGTGTTACGCTCGATCACTATGTCGACCTCTTCACGCGCCTCAACCTTGGCCGCTACCTCCTCAACAGCGCATTCGTTGCGCTCGTTGTCACTCTGAGCTCGCTCGCCATCAACTCACTCGCGGGCTATGCTTTCGCCAAGCTGCGCTTCCGCGGTCGCGACAGTCTGTTTCGTGGGCTGTCGACCGGGCTGGTTCTTCCGGTGCAGGTCGCGATGCTTCCGCTGTTTCTGCTGCTTAAGAATCTGGGGATGATCAACACATACTGGGGCGTGATCATCCCCGGTCTTGCGAGCATCTTCGGCATTTTCCTCGTCCGGCAGTATGCGCTCTCCATCCCCGACGAAATGCTCGACGCGGCGCGCGTCGATGGCGCATCGGAGCTGCGTATCTTCTGGTCGATTGTCGTTCCGGGAATCGTCCCGATTCTCGCCACGCTCGCAATCTGGACATTCCTCGCGACGTGGAACGACTTCATGTGGCCTCTGATCGTGCTGAGCGATGAGTCGAAGTACACGCTTCCAGTCGCGCTGGCGAATCTTTCTGGCGAGCACGTCCAGGACACCGAGCTCATGATGGCAGGGTCGGTGATTACCGTCATTCCAGTGATGATCGTCTTCCTTTTTCTCCAGCGCTACTACATACAGGGTGTAATGGCAGGAAGCGTCAAAGGATGATCGCGCCCGTGGCAATTGCGATGCTCCTCGCGCTTCAAACGGGGACAGTAATCGACGACTTCGAGACGGTTACGGCATGGAAGGCGATTCCATCCGACGATGTCACGCTCCGGGTAGGCCAGGAATCCGGCGTTCATGGCAAAGCCATTCGCCTCGATTTCGATTTCCATGGCCACGGGGGCTACGCAGTGATTCACCGCGATGTTAAGCTCGCCCTGCCTGCGAACTACGAGTTCTCCTTTTCGATCCGCGGTGATGCGCCAGTGAACACGCTGGAGTTCAAGCTTGTCGACCCTACCGGCGACAACGTCTGGTGGTCGAATCAGCCTGGCTTCGTCTTTCCGCGAGAGTGGAAAACGGTCACTCGAAAAAAGCGACACATCACGTTCGCCTGGGGACCATTGGGCGGCGGCGACATGAAGAGTGTCGCCGGCATCGAGCTCGCGATCACGGCCGGAACCGGTGGAAAGGGGACAGTGTGGATCGACGATCTGGAGCTCAC
>DATAIM010000297.1:0-5618 GCA_036262655.1 Gemmatimonadaceae bacterium
GGCTACGTCACTCAGCACGATTGGAATCACGCGAGCTTCACCTGTTGCGTGCTTCTCGAGAGCGGTTTTGACTTCCACTCCATTGCAGTAGTCCGAGGCGATGAAATTATCGCTTATGAGCAGGAGAATTATGCGGCACTGGCCAAGCTGCGCTGATATCGCGCGCTCCCAATCCTCGCCGGGCATGATCCGCCGGTCGTGCCATGCCGCCACAAATCCCCGCTGCTCGAGTGGCGCCAGGTGATTGCGGAGCTTCTGCAGCAGCCGCTCATCCTTGTGTGAATACGAGAGAAAGACTTCAACTGGAGTTGGCATCGTGACCGTGTTTACCCAACTTGCTGCGCACCGAACCAGCACTGGAGATCTTTGCCGGCACCTCAGTCACGCCTTGTCAGGACGACATGAGTTGCGGCAGTGGTCGGCACATGAGTCGTGCACTCATAGCCGAGTGCCGTGAGATCGAGGCCGTAGAGGAGATGCTCGCCCGACCCGAGCAGAACGGGTGAGATTGCGACGTGCAGCTGGTCGATCAGCCTCGTTTCGAGGTACTGGCGCACCGTCGACACGCCGCCGCCGATCTGCACATCCTTTCCTTCCGCTGCATCCGCGGCTCGTGACAGCGCCTCCCGGATACCACCCGTGACAAAGTGGAACACCGTGCCGCCTTCCATCTCGATTGGCGGATGGGCGTAATGAGTCAAGACGAACACCGGGCCGTGGTACGGCGGGTTCTTCCCCCACCAGCCGCGCCAGGAGTCATCGGGCCAGGGGCCACGAATGGGGCCGAACATGTTGCGTCCCATGATCCACGCGCCGACGCCCTCACCGAAACGGCCGGCGATATCGTTATCGATGCCGGTGGTGCCGCCGCTCTTACCAGTGATCCGCTGGAATGCACGAGTCGGGATGAACCATCCGTGCAGAGTTTCACCGCCGACGCCGAGGGGATTCTCGCGAGTCTGGAGCGGGCCGGCGCCGTAGCCGTCGAGCGAGATCGTAAAGTTGTGCACGCGTACACGAGTCATTGTTAGTCCCTGCGAAGGTGACTAATGGAGACGTCCGGGAACAGGGACGCAGCCTGCCTCACAAGTGTGCGAATATACGCTTCTACAATCTGGCCTTCATGGTACCCGGCCCACAATTTTTTCAGCGCTACTTTCGCACGTCGAGACCGATCTCCTCGTGCAGCCAATCCAGCCGATCTAATATCGCCTGCTGATTGAGCCCGTGTCCTGCATCATACCAGACGATCTTCTTGGGGGCAGACGCGGTTGTGTGCAACTCCTGCGCATCGGCTACTGGAACCAGCGTGTCGAATCGTCCGCTTTGCAGCAATAACTCGGTGGGCGACGCGTCCGTTATGAATCGAAGCGGCTCTATGGGTACCATCGAACGGAACCAGTCCAGACGCGTTCCACAAGAGAGTCCGGCCATGAAGCTCAAATCTTCGGGACCCGTCATGTGCGAGACCAGACCACCGTCTCCTACCACGAGCACTGCGGCTTTGAGGCGCCGTTCAATCCCGGCAAACAGCGCACCCATCGCGCCTCCGTAACTGAAGCCAACGTAGGCAATGCGCTTACTGTCGACATTGGGCCGTGCACGCAACACATCCACCGCGCGCTGCAGATCCTTCATCAGCTGAATCTGCTCGGCACGATCCTGAGTGATAAACCGAATGGGTTCTCCACTTCGGCGGGCAAAGGGCGCATCGATCGCAATCACGACTGCGCCATAATCCGCGAGCAGCTGCGCCTGGGCTATCATCCCGCGCGCGCTGCCGGGCATGCCATGCATGAGCACGATGCCTGGGCGGAGACTCGAGCGCGTGACCGGATCAAACAACAATCCGGTTGCCGATCCGCCGTCGGGGCTCCTGAAGGAGATGGCGCTCATCTCAATGCCACTGCTCGCGGATTCTACCACTTTCTCGAGGTTCAGTGGCGCGCTGGCGTCGTAGGCGAATACGCTGGCATCTGCTTTCGCGATCGCTCCGAAATCAGGGCGTGCAACCGCGCAGGAATCTGCGGCGGGGAGACCGATCGGCTCGGCCGGCGGCGCTGCGCATGCAGAGATGAACAGAGCAACCACCGCGACTATCGGCCACATCATGGGAAGGTCAAAACAGGTCGTTCGTCGGAAATGAAGTCATCGCATTCAGCTCCTGCTACAGCGCGGCGTCGAGTCAGTTGCTGCCACTTCCCGCGGGCGTGGCCGGCAGGCGGTCGAGGATGAATGCCCCGATTTGTGTCGCCGCCGGGGGGTCGAAATTCGACAGCACGACCACCACATACCCACCGTTCGGCTCGAACTCGAGGTCGCCACTCATTCCTGCGGCTCCTCCCGGGTGCCCAACGAATCGCCTGCCGCCCGAGATGCGGTCCTCGAAACCGTATGCGTACTGCAAACCTCCCTGGCTGATTTGCACTTTCCCAGCGAGGAGCAGCGTCGTGTGCACCGAATCAAGAAGTCGACGCTCCTGAATCGCGGCGGCGAAGCGCGCGAAGTCCCCCACGGTGGAGTACCCACCGCCCGCGGGCGTGCCGCGATAAGGCAGCGTGGGCGCGTTCGACACGAGCGCCCCGGGCACCAGCTGTCGCGTGTAGCCGACCGACCGGCCAGGCACGAGCGACTCCTCTGGCGCGAAGCCGGTGGCGTTCATCCCCGCCGGCGCGAGCACGCGCGCCGCGAGGTGGTCGTAGTAGCTCTTGCCCGTGAGCTGCTCGATCACCGCGCCGAGTAGCATGAAGCCGTAGTTGCTGTACTCCCACCGCTCGCCTGGAGCGAACCGCAGAGCGCGCGTGCCGTAGAGCTGGAGGTAATCCCGCGGATCGCGGAGCTCCAACCGGTGCGCCATGAACTCCGGCCCGAAGATGTCGCCAGTGCCGCCGGTGTGGATGAGCAGGTGGTGAGGCGTAACCTTCGACGCCACCTCAGCGTTCGGGTAATCCCGGAGATATGCGCCGAGCGGCACGTCGAGGTTCAGCGATCCGGCCTGCACGAGCTGCAGCGCCGCGACGGCGGTCATCATCTTGTTCATCGACCCGACGCGGAATTGCGTGAGCGTCGTGTTCGGGACGCCCTTCTCGCGATTGGCGAGGCCGTATGCACCCTCGAACAGCGTGCGGCCTTCGCGGAGGACCAGCACGGCACCGGAGAACTCCCCAGCCTGCGTGGCGGCCTCGAGCCGCGCGCGAAGCGCGGTCACGAAAACAGAGTCCGCCGATAACTGCGGGGCGGGACCTGACGGTGCGCCAGTGCTACACGCGGCGAACAGCAGCAGCGCGAGGGCCGCGAGAATCCTCATCGAGCGACGACCGTCGCGCGATGCTCTCGAGGCCGACCTTATCATGCAGCCAACCATTCAGAGCTCATACGATCCTCCCCAATCCTTACCGAAGAATGGTATTGACGGCAGGGGTGCCTCAGAAGCCGGACGGTGCCAGTTTATCACACCTGCTCCAGAGCACGCTTTATTGATATATCAAAGAAATCACGGACGCAATGGCCGATAGCCGGCTTCAGGATGTGCTGTTCTATTCTCTCGAATCCGCGATCAAGGCGTACCGGCGGTTTGCCCAGGCGCGCCTGTCGGCAGCAGGGATCGACATCACGATCGATCAATGGCTGGTGCTGAATATGATCCACGAATCGGCCGACATCACGCTTCAGCAGATTGGCGCCGCTGTCTTCAAGGACTTCGCTTCGGTCACTCGTATCGTTCAGCTGCTCGAGCGAAAGGGCCTGCTTCGCCGAACGCCGCATCCGAGCGACGGCCGCTGGTCGCAGCTCGCGCTCACCAGCGCGGGAAAGTCAGTTATCTCCGCTGTAGAGCCGATTGCCCAGGCCAATCGCAGGAAGGCGCTTGATGGCATCGATGCCAGACACCAGGCGCAGCTGCGCGCAGTGCTCAAACAGATCATGGAGAACTGCGACGCGCGGGACTGAGCGCGCCATCATGCCCCCCGCGCGCGAAACGCTCCCACCGCGTTTCATGTCAGCGGAAGGTCGAAAACAGGTCGTGCGTTGGAAATGATGTAACGCCCGCAAGCGCATTCCATAGCGCGGCATCGAGGTCGCCGCCGAGGTTGCCTGTGTCGGAGCGAGCATTGAACAGCGCGACCCACGAGAAGTTGTGATACGAGCGCACGAGAATGCTCGTCGTGCCGGGCAGCGATCCGGAGTGCCACCAGTTCGCATCGCCCTGGGTTGGGCGAACCTGCCATCCAGCTGCGTAATAGCACGCGCCACCCGGACATATTGACACTCCATTGGTGGTCATCTCGGTGACGAGCTGAGCGCTGAGAATGTCGGGACGATTCGAGCGGCCATCTACTCCTGACATGAATCGCAACAGGTCAACGGCCGACGAGACCCAGCCACCGTGTGAATCCATCGCTTCTATGTAGAAGGCGCCGTAGTTGACGGGCACAGTGCTTCACCGGGGAAAACCGATTGCTCCAGCGGCGCGTTCACGCCCATCCCCGGGAAGTAGTACTTCACCTCATCCGCGAGCGCGTCGCGCATCCGCGTCTTGCCGAGCCGAGTGCGATTGGCGCCGAGGGGCTGCAGCACGCGTGTGCGCACGTACTCCTCGTATGGCATGCCGCTCACACGCTCGATCACCCGACCGAGAATCGCATAACCGAAATTCGAGTACACGTGCTTATCGCCCGGATTGAAATCGAGTGGCATTCCCTTCATGTAGCGGATGATCGTTTCAGCAGAAGCGGGCGCGGGCGCGTTGACTGCGGCTGCAGCGATCGCCGGTCGAAACATCGGGTCGAATCCGCCAGCTTTGTCGCGATCCCAGCCCGCTGTGTGGTTGAGCAGCTGCCGAATCGTGATCTGCTGCCACCGCGGATCTACGGTCGCTCCCGGTGCAGGCGTCAGGTACGCAATCAATGGCGCAACGCGATCGTCGAGCTTGAGCCTGCCTTCTTCGACGAGCTTCATGATCGCGACGCCCGTGATCGGCTTCGATACGCTGGCGATCCGAAAGAGGGCGTCGGGCTGCACCGGCGTTTTGTTCTCGACGTCCGCGTAACCAAAGCCGCGGGCGTAGATCAGCTTGCCATCGCGCACCACTGCGACTGCGCCGCCGGGAATTCCGTACTTCCGCATCAAATCCGGGATGATCTTCTCGTAAGACTCCATTCCCGGCACTTGGACACCGCTGACGGGAATGTCGAGTTGTGCAGGAGGCGTAACCGGAGGGGAGACAGACGGCGTAGTGGGCTGGCCGCCGCAGGCAATCAGAACCGCGAGACAAGCGATCTGAACCGTTGTTGTCGTATTCGAGCTGTCAAACATTATGCGCACGCGTTTCACGGAGTCACGCAAGCAAAAGGGAACCGCAGATGCGAAGCCGTGGTGTCCCGGGGGTAAAGCGGTGGGATGTCGTTGCTTTCGTCCATTGTCAGGTATCGATCCTCTGGGGTAACGCCTTTAGCCAAGCTGAAAGGGCAAACATATAAATGCGAACGCAGCCAGCACACAATAGATCGCTTCTCTGCCCCGGCGCCTGCCTGGGCGACTGCCGGAAGGGCCAACCTGGTGGCAAACGCGGAAGCGATCAGCGCAAGACGAGCACGACCTCGGCAATGTCTTTGTCACAG
>DATAIM010000298.1:0-1705 GCA_036262655.1 Gemmatimonadaceae bacterium
ATAATCGAGAGCGCTCGCACACGCGGCGGCGATTCGAACTGCTTAGTCGACAGGCAGCTGTTTCTCGCGCGCCAATCGATACCGCAGTGACTCCCCTTCGATGAATGGCATTACATAGAAGAGCCGCCCGGCCGCTTCACCCGAGTCGAAGAGCGGCAGCAGATTCGGGTGCTGAAGGTTTGCGGTAACCCTGATCTCGCTGAGAAAGCGCTCCGGCCCTAATATGGCGCCGAGCTCGGCGAGTAGAAGCTTGAGTGCGACGCGCCTTTCGTGCCGGAGATCGCGGGCGAGATAAACCGTCGCCATCCCGCCGCGGCCGATCTCACGCTCGATCAGGTAACGCCCAGTCAATAAGCTGTTGAGGTGCTCGACTGTGCCGGCTGTCTCCACTCTGTCACCGGAGAAGAAGTGCGGGTAAGGTGCAACGACGGGACGGTGAGCGCCACATTCCGCCAGAGAGCGATTCATTAGACATGTTGAGCACACGAGTGGAGTGATAGCCACAAGAGGAGGAACGCCTACGAATCGGCACGCACACCAGCGCGATAATCTGAAAGCAGTCACAGCGATGATCGTAGCGGTTGGCGCCCTGTCGGGAATGGACGCATTCATGAAAGTCCTCTCCCCGCATTACTCGGGCTTTCAGATCGCGGCGGTGCGCGGATTTTCGGCGCTGCCCTTCATCGTCGCGTGGATCGGGTTTCGCGGAGGCTTCGGCCAGCTGCTCCGGGTCCGCGTGCCCCTGCACCTGCTGCGCGCGGGGCTCGGCATCATGATGCTGGCGATGTTTGCCTTCGCGCTCCGGTCGCTGTCGCTTGCGGAAGCCTACGCGATCTTCTTCATCGCTCCCCTGCTGATCACCATTCTCGCAGTGGTGATTCTCAAGGAAAAGGTGGACAGGGCGCGCTGGATTGCAGTCGCCGTCGGCTTTGCCGGAGTGATCATCGTTCTCCAGCCGAATGTTGCGAACGCGATCACGGTCCCCGCGCTGGCAGTGCTGGCGTGCGCGGGAGCCTACGCGATTGCAGCGATAACGGTCCGCATCCTTGGTCGCACTGACAGCTCGGAGAGCATGATCTTCTGGCTGATGCTGCTGGTCGGGCTCGGTGCCGGCCTGATCGCTCTTCCGTCGTGGAAGCCCATCCCCTCGGCGCACTGGCCCCTGATCGCAGGAATTGCGGTGACTGGGTCATTGGGGCAGCTCGCGATAACGGAAGCATTCCGCATGGGAGAGGCCTCTTTCATTGCGCCGTTCGAGTACACGGCCCTCGCCTGGGGTTGCGGGATCGACTGGTTTATCTGGAAAACGGTTCCCCAGCCGATGACGCTCGCCGGTGCCGCGGTGGTGATTGCAAGTGGTGTTTATCTGGTCCGTCGCGAGCGCGTTCACGTCGGAGCAGAACATCCCTGATGCAGGTTGCGCGGAGCCGCACCGCGGATCAACGTCAGACCTCCATGCAGGACGAACCTTTGACGCCCAACGCCTCTCGAGACGGAGATTCAATGCAGCCCAGTGATCGCATTACGCCATGCCTGTGGTTCGACACTCAGGCAGAGGAAGCCGCCGCCTTTTACACGTCGGTGTTCAAGAACTCCAGGATCAGGGAGACGAGCCGCTACACCGAGGCGGGTCACGAAGTCCATGGGATGCCCGCGGGCTCGGTCATGGTGGTCACGTTCGACCTCGATGGTCAGTCATTCACGG
>DATAIM010000299.1:0-4689 GCA_036262655.1 Gemmatimonadaceae bacterium
AAGCTGCGGGCGTTTGATGAATCGAGCCGAAAATCCCAGGTGAAGGACGTAATGCCCAAGGGCCCGAAAAGGACTTCGGAGGAAAAATCCGGGAGTGAGCGGTGGGTTGCATTCTCAATGGCGCGACCAACCGCCAACGCCGCCACGGAGCAGTAGCTTGCCCGCCCTCCTGGTGCGTCGATCGATGGAGTTTCGAGCAACGCACGAATCCAGTCGGCGCTCCGATAAAGCCGAGTCTCGTTTCCCGGGGAGGTGATATCATCATCGTTGCACGCCAGGCCGGTACGCATCGTAAGAAGATCCTGCAGCCGAATAGCCTGCTTGCGCACATCGGGATTCCGCAGCCGGGGCTCGGGAGTGATGCCCAGGAGTGGCATGATCGGCGCCTGTTCATCGGAAAGGAGCTGCCGATCGATGCCGATCCCCGCGACGAGTGAAATGACGCTCTTGGTGACCGATCTCAGATCGTGGGGTTTCGCTGCGTCGTATCCATAAAAGTATTCCTCGACCACAAGCGCGCCCCGATGGTATACCAGAACGCTGTGAACGTCCTCGTAGGTGCCATCGATCACTCGCTTGATCATGCCGGTCACGGCAGTGCTATCCAAGCCAGAGCGAAGGCGTCCAACACGGATTCCATCGTTCAGCGCCAGGGGCTGACGATAGATCGGGGTTTCATGACCCGCGGGACGAGCCTGTGTGAGATAACGGGACGCGAGTGGAACGACGGTGCTTAAGCGGGCGTATCGCACACCGCGTTCCCTGAAACCGGTTATAGCGCCGGTCTTATCGCGAAGGAATGGGACGGTATCATTGACGCCGTTCAGAAAGCGATCCCCGCCAACGGATCTCAGGGGGTACTTCGCTTCTCCCAACACTGCGACGAGACGCACGCCAGCCGGCCTTCGCTCGGGCACCAGGACGATCGTGGATTTGTCCTGGTATTCGTAAACACCCGCGTATTCATGCAGATCCAGGCTCTGGCCGTAGGAGAGAATGGGCATCAGGGTCGCAACGGCGAGCAGGGGTAAGCCGATTAGACCCTTTACATGAAAGGAGTTTTTCATTTGCCATGCTAGCGCATTGAATTGCGACCGTCAACCTCGATCTCCCGGAGTGGCTGATGCAGCCGACACGGAAAGCTTGACAGACAACGAGCGCGGCTCCACTATCAGCCCACATGAAAGAAAGGTTTCAGGTGAATCCGGACGCACACAGCCGCCGCGAGCGCCAAATCCTGGACGCGCTTTACAAACGGGGTGAGGCGAGCGCACGTGAGATTTCAGAGGAATTCAGTGAGCCCGAGGCGCTCGACTCGATCCGCGTCATTCTCGGAGCACTCGAAAAGAAAGGTGTCGTGAAACATCGCGTCGACGGAAAACGCTTCATCTACAAGCCCGCGCGCCCGGCCGACCGCGCTCGGCGCAGCGCCTGGTCGCGCTTGACTGCGACCTTCTTCGAGGGTTCACCCTCAAAGGCAATTCTTGGGATGATCGACCTGTCCGGTGACCGGCTCAGCGACGACGACTTCCAGCGCCTTTCCGAATGGGTCACACAGCAGGCACGTGTGCGCCGGAAGAAACGGTCAGGATGATCGTACCGACCGCCGACCTGCTGTCGCTGTTCATTCTCTTCTGGGTCAAGAGCTCGATCGTGGTTGGCGTCGGGTTCATGATCCTGCTCGCGCGGAGGATCTTTCGCGTCAGCACTCGCGCGATCTGGATGACCGTGTTCGCGAGCGTCGCGGCGCTTCCCTTTCTCAACGTCTTGCTGCCGGTGTGGGAGATCCCGTTGCTCTCCGCGAGCCACCGGCTGTTACAGCAGAACATCTCACTCATTTCAGTGAGTATCTCGTTCATTGAATTGGTGGCGATCCTGTGGGTGACTGGCGCAGCACTCCTGATTGCAAGCCTCATCGTGGATCACGTTCGTGCGCGTCGGCTCATCGATCACGCCGAACCCGTGCACAGCGAACGCATCGCCGCTTTGCTCACGCGGGCCTGCGCTGCGGTTGGCTGCACCACGTGGCCGCGGGTTCTCCTGACAGAAAGACTTTCGACTCCGGCGCTGGTTGGGCCTCGAAGTCCCGTTCTTATCCTGCCCAAGGAGTCGTCTGAGTGGGATGACGAGGAGATCTTTGCCGTCATCTGCCACGAGTTGTTTCATCTCATGAAGCGGGACCTTGTAACGAACATTCTCGAGCGGATCGTCGCGGCGCTTGTTTGGGTCAATCCCGTGGTACACGTGGCGCGGCGCTACTCAGCGTTCGCGCGCGAGATCGCCGCTGATCAGGCAGTTCTGCGCGCGGGCGTACGACCTGAATTGCTTGCTCGACGAATGATCGACATTGCCAGGAGGGGGCGCGCTGAGCGCGCTCCAGCGGTCGCCCTGACGTTCGCCAGCTTTGAGGGAACGCGCTTCGAGACCCGGATAAAGGCCTTGTTCAGTTCCGACCGTCCATTTACGCAGAGCCGTCTATCGTCGTTGCTGCTGGCAGGGTCTTTCGCACTGATGGTCGTCTCCGTCGGCCTCGCCCAGATCATCATCTGCGTCCCCGAACCCACAACGCTCATTTCCTCGCGCTGCTAGCACTGCGCACCAACCTCAGGCAGAGCACCCGAAACACCACCCCTCACTTCTCTAATACATGCATGTGAAAGGAATCTTTCAGGTACTTGGGGTAATGACGTGCGTCGCGAGCCTCGGCGCTCAGTCTCCGCGAGTTCTGGCATCGCAATGGGAGGCGCGGGTTCACCGGGTCGAGGAATATGTCGAGGCAGAGCGGGCCGTGCGCCGCATTCCCGGAATCACCGCTGGTATTTCAGCAGCACCCTGGGAGTGGGTGCAGGGCTTCGGTTTCGCGGACCTGGAGAACGGGACAAAGGCAACCGCCAAATCTGCGTATCGGATCGCTTCCGTCACGAAGCCGATGACTGCCGTCGCCATCCTTCGACTCGCCGAGGAGAAAAAGATCGACCTGGACGCTGAGGTCCAACAGTACGTCCCGTATTTCCCACGAAAAAAGTGGCCTGTGACAGTACGGGATCTTCTCGGCCACCTCGCAGGGATCACCGACTACCAGAGCGCGTCCGAGGAACGCATCAAAGAGCACAAGTCTACCAGGCAATCCGTAGCGGCGTTCGAGGATCGTCCCCTCGTTTTCGAGCCACGGAGCGAGTTCTACTACACCAGCTACGGGTACGTCCTTCTCGGGGCCGTCATCGAGGAAGTGACTGGCAAGTCATACGACTCGTATATGCGCGCAGCCGTCTGGGATCCCCTTCAAATGTCGACGATCACCCTGGACGATCCGGTGATCGTCATGCCGAACCGTGTCCGCGGATACCGGATGGAGAACGGTCGGATCATGAACTCGGAGTTCGTCGACGTCAGCAGCCGAGGGGCGGCTGGCGCAACCCGGGGGACAGTTCGAGACCTGCTGGCGTTTGGGCGAGGGATGTACGAGGGGAAGCTGCTCTCGAGCGGCACATATCAGGCAATGTGGACAGAGCAGCGAACGAGTAATGGTCGAATGACACGGTACGGATTGGGGTGGGATGTCGGTCGGTCGGACGCCGGTCTATACTCGGTCGGCCACACAGGATCGCAGCAGGAGACCGCTACCGTTCTGCACGTCTACCCGTCGCGTCGAATCGCAATTGCGATCGCGGCAAACCTCGAACGTGCGGATGTCAGCGCCATTGCCGATGGTGTATTCGAGATCCTGACGGGAGAGCGCGCCGCGCCGCCCCCATATCTTCGGGCAACGAATGGGCAGGCAGCATTTGCCATGCTGCAGCGCGCATTCGTCACCGGTCGTTCGCAGTTTGAGCGAATAGGTCCGCGGGCATCAATCGACTCTGCGGCCGTGCGTGCATCCTTTGCACGTGTGAACAGCGGATTCAGGGCGAGCAAGACTGACCGTTCAGGCGGTACAACGTTCCCAAACGACGACGATCTGAGAACAGCGGGCGGCTTCGTGGCGCAAGCACTCAACGACCGACTTGGCGGCCAGGGGCTCACCGCAATCTCTCGTGGAGGTCCTATTGGCTTTTTCAGTGCGTGGGTCAATGCATCTCGATCGCGCGACATACCGCAATGGGCGCGATTGGACTCGACAATCGAGAACCGACTCGTCGAATGGTCAGCTGATTGGAAGATCACAATGCCCCTCGCGAAGCCGCTGGATGTCGTTCCAGGCACAGACATCGGCACGCCGCTTCGGAATCTCAAACGCCACGCGTCGAAGGCGTCAGTCTACCCTGATCTCGGTAATTCATTGACGAAGGCGCTTCAGGCACATTCGCTCGCGGGGCGACACGATGCCGCCCTCGAGATCGCAACGGCAATCGATGAGCTGTATGCTCACATGGAGAACCCGAGCGCATTTCACGGCGCATATGGGCTTGCGCTCATCGCGGCCGGACGCGAGAGAGAAGGAATCACGTACCTGCGCCGCGCCCACGAGCGGAACGCTGGGGGCGTTACCGCATCGGCGAATCTTGTTCGCATGGCCGGAGACTACGCACATAACGGAATGTCCGCTGCGGCCCTATCGATTCTCCGTTTCGGACTCGAGCTCCATCCTCGCAATGCATCAGTGCGTTTCCAGCTCGGGGAGATCCTCTACCAAAGCGGAGACGTGCGAGGCGCTGCAGCGGCGTATCGCGACGCGATCCTCGTGAATCC
>DATAIM010000300.1:0-3115 GCA_036262655.1 Gemmatimonadaceae bacterium
CGCTGACTGTCTCAGCGCGCACCGAGCTGGAGTTTGCGTCGGTGATCGCTATTCTGCCACTGACGGATTCAGCATCGATGTCGCCGTCGACGTGCGTCAGCTCTACGACGCCACTCACCGCTTCAGCACGGACGTCGCCCTTTACATTATTGACCGAGAGAGTTCCCGAGACGCTGGTGACGTTCACCTTTCCGAGGGCATCCGAAACGGCGACGCCGCCGCTCAACGTTTCGACTTTTGCCTCACCTTTCACGCCCCGCACGGTCACCGGCGCGGAGAATCCTTCAGCGACGACACGAGTTCCAACGGGAACAGTGATGTCGAGATCTGCGCGTCCGCTGCGATGGCCGCCGGGCTGCGTCGAGATCGTAACGCTGCCGGAACGGGCGCGCAGATCCATGTCGCCACGCTCCACCGTTCCCTGGATTCTCACCGTCGATCCACTTCCGCCGACAACGCTGATCCTCCCCGAGTAAACCGAAACACTGAGCGTCCCACCCCTCTCCAGCGTCAGTGACGTGTCGACTCTCTGCCGGCTCTCATAGCTCTGCGCCCTCGCGCCCAGCGGGAGGACGAGAGCAGCTGCCACTGCCATGAGACGCACGACGGAATTTCTATTGATCACCCTTCGATATCCCTCAGGATTTTGACGGCAGCAAAGCCACCGTACGCAGGAGTTCCACTTTCTTCTGGAGCGCGTCATCGAGCTTCTCCGTCAGGAATCCGCTCGCCGGATCGCGTGCCAGCGCTGCCCGCGCCTGTTTTACCGCGGCATCGATGAGATTCAGATTGTCCTCGACAACCTGGATCGTCGCTGGATCGAGATCGCTCCTCTTCTGTTGAAGTACACGCTGGAGCTGACGGATCTCTCCCGAGAGCGCCAGCTCGGAAGACGACATCGGTGCCGTCGTCCGCGACGCGAGCGCTGCGGCGGACGACTTGGCCCCCGATGCACGCGCAACCGGAGATGCGGCCGTACGCGCGCCACCTGCTCGCGGAACCGCAGTCACAGACGCCTCGACAGAAGAACCAGCAGTGCCGCGTCCGACCCGGCCTTGATCCGCCTCATCAGGCCTGACGGCAGGTGACTCGTCGGGCGGAGATTGCGGCGCTTCGCGTGCGGGAGTCGGAGCTGGAGCAGTCTGTGCGACACGCTGTGGCGTCGCCTTCCTGCCAATGGAACGTGTCGTCGCAACATAGGTCACGCTAGACGTAACCACGACGAGAGAAGCGGCGGCGGCGAACAGCATACGTCTCGAAACACCAGAATCATGGCGGCGATCAGTGATCGAAACGACGGCAGGCCCGATCCTCGATTCGATTCCGGCCCAGAGATCCCTGGAAGGGGTCAGATCCGGAAGCGCCGCGGCCTGGCTGCTGATCCGCGTGATGTCCCTGATGAGCGACTGGCATCGCGCGCAGCTCGCCACGTGCGCATCCACGCTCTCGCGAAGCCGTTCATCGAGATCACCCTCGAAATACCCGGAGAACAGGTCGTCGCAGCGCCTGCATGTCAAAGATTCCATCATCATCGTGTCAAAGCCTCGCGTAACAGGAGTCGCGCACGATGCAGCTGCGCCTTGCTACCACCCGCCGTGATCCCGCACATCTCGGCGATCTCATCATGCTTGTACCCCTCGACATCGTGCAGTACGAAAATCCTGCGAGCACCAGAAGGTAGCTGTTCCATCGCCTTCGTTATGTCCATCCGGTCACCGTATCCCGGCACGACTGACGCTCTCTGCAGCGGCGTCTCTTCCGTTCCGGTCTCGTCTTCGATCCTTCGCTTTCTGTTCCGCGCTTCGTTCTTTCTGTCCGTCAGGACGATGTTCACCGCAACGCGGTGAATCCACGTCGAGAACTGCGAATCACCTCTGAATTGCGGAAGCTTCTCCCACGCCCTGACGAACACATCCTGCGTCAGCTCCTCTCCCCGGACCCTGCTCCCGCACATTCGTGTACAGAGGGAGAACACCCTGTTCACGTGAGCGCGGTACAATCGCTCGAACGCCTTGCGGTCGCCGGCTCCGGCGAGGGCGACATCCTCCGAGTCATCCACGGGGGCGGTGGACTGCATCAACACTGCTGCTGCCAAATGACTCTCGTCACGCCTGGGACATACAGTGAGATAGTTGCCGCGCCAGTATGGTTTGAACCCGACCCTATCTTCGCCTGATCGACAACGGGCCGTTTGTCGTCGTCGCACGGATCGTCGCGCCGCCTGACCCCAGATCCGTCGAGATGTCGCGGGTGATGCGGCCCACCACGGTGATCGGAAACCCGAGGCTCACCGGGCCGTTCGTAGTCCCCGCCTCGAGGTGAGCGTTGTAACTGTCAGGCACACTGATGGTCAACGGACCATTGGTTGTTCTCGCCTCGAGGCCGGAGCCATCCCACCGGTTGCCGGAGAGGGATATCGAAAGCGGGCCATTCGTTGTCCTTGCGTTCACCGATCCCGCGAGGTCTCGCAATGTCATCGGACCGTTCGAAGTCCGGAGCGAGATGTCCCCCTTCACGTTTTCTACGGTGACCGGGCCGTTGCTCGTGCCAACCGTGAGGTTCGTTCTTCTTGGTACATTCGCGATCAGCGAGGCAGACCAGTGCTCGTCGTCATCGTCGTGCCGAGGCCCTTCGACAACCACTGTCGATCCGCGGAGAGTGGTGCGGATCTGGCGCGCGATATCGCGCGCGTCGGACTGGGTGCGCGCCGTTACCTGGATACGGGTCCGCACGACCAGGCTGTCCCGATCCCATCCGCTGACTGAAACTCCCCCGTTCCGAAGGCCGTCCATCGAGATGTTGTCGGAAGGCGCGCGCACTCGCATCTCGCGGACCTCACAGTAGGTCTCGCGGCGCCGCCAGCGATCTCCCGAATTCTCGCGGCAGTCTTCGATCCATCTCGCGTCGTCGCGCTGTGCCACCGCGCGGGTTGGCGGAACCAGAGCAGCGATGACAACAAGGACGCGGATAATGGAGGAGATATTCAACATGGTTACAGTGTCGAGGTTGTGGTGTTGCAGGGTCAGACACCAGACCAGTCCCGAAAGTTTGAACAGCGGGAAGATCCGCGGAACGGGATTATCCGGGGCGCCGAGCTCGAGCGCCGAGCTCGAGC
>DATAIM010000301.1:0-2709 GCA_036262655.1 Gemmatimonadaceae bacterium
CCAGTGTCGCCATAACCGCACGGATAGTCGAAAGATTCACCTGCGTCCACAGCCATTCATCGACGTCGGTTGTCGTTCGACCGATTCTTTGAAGGACTGATCGAGCGATCCGTGGCCACCCGACCTCGTTTACTTCAGGAGGATACTTGGTGACGAATCGAAGCTTGTTCCTCGTCCCCGAATGGAGTACGTCAGCGGTAATCGGCTCAGCCGTTCCGCCCGCGAAGACTCCCATCCCAGGAGCAAGCCGGCCATCTGCGTAAAGCTCTGAGCCGAGAATACCGGAAGTCTCCGAGCGCTCGAGCAAAACCGCTCCAGCCCCGTCCGCAAAGATGGTCGATGTCTTCTTGTCCTTGCTGTCGATGAACTTGGACATCGCGTACGCACCGACGACCAGGACACGATCGTACCGCTCGTCAGAGCGTATGTACTTCCAGCCGATGTCGAGCGCTGTGACGAAACCCGCGCAGGCACTGTTGACGTCGAAAGCCCCGGCATTCCAGGCACCGATTCGCGCCTGTACGACTGCCGCGGTTGCCGGCGTAATGTATTCGGGTGTATCGGTTGCGACGATCAGAAGATCGACATCCCCCGCCGGAACACCGGCTGCCTCGAGCGCTCTGGATGCGGCACCCGCAGCCAGATCCGCCGTCGACTCGTTTGACGCGCAGAATCGGCGTTCACGAATGCCCAGAACATTCGATACGAACGCGTCGATATCCTCGCCCAGTATTGCGGATAGATCTGCATTGGTGACGACGCGCTCCGGCACATGCGAGCCCGTTCCGGTGATCCGCGCCTCCCTCGGCTTGCCACTCACGATGTGGTCGTCGATGAAGGCGGTGCCGTGGTCCCCCGGATCATCAGCCGGGAGGCGATCGTCCGCTGGGTTCGCGGGGAGGGTCTTTGCTCCGGCTCCTCGCTTCGAAGTCCCTGTAAGAGAAGTCGCGCCGCCCGCGCGCCGAGCTCCCGCGCGGGAATCGCGACCGTCGTAAGCTCTGGGACGAGGAGAGAGGCCAGCTCGATATCATCACACCCGACGATCGACATCTCGGATGGAACATTCACTCCATCGAGCGAGCACACCTTGAGCGCACCGGCAGCTACAAGGTCATTCGTACAGAACACTGCGGTCGGTCGATCCTTCAAGTCCAGCAATGCACGCATTCCCGACTGCCCTCCGGCCGCAGTAGCGGGGACGCGGCGCAGCATCCTCGACTCGAGCGAGAGACCTCGCGACGCAAGCGCGCCGACAAACCCTCGCTCGCGCATTCTGATCGCGTGCACGTTCGTCGCAGGTCCCATGAACGCAAATCTGCGGTGACCGAGTGAGAGCAAGTGCTCCGCAGCCAATCTTCCAGCGCCGAGAGCGTCACTCGCGACGCCCGGCCACCGGTTCGGTGGCTCATCGATCAGCACGAGATTCACTCCGGCGAGCGTCGATTCGGGAAGCGACGCAGCACCGATTGCGTCCACCATGATGCCGTCGACCTGCCGCTCGAGCAGCGCCTGGATGTGCCGCTCGCGTGGAATTTCGCGCGTTTCGCAGAGAAGGACTGCAAATCCCGCCTCGGACACGACACGCTCGGCGCCGCTGACCACTTCGGCGAAGAAGGGATTGCGAAGGTCGGGGACAATCACGCCGATCGCATACGAGCGACTGCGGACGAGCGAGCGAGCGACAACATTGGGGACGTAGCCCAGCTCGCGTGCCGCGTCGAGCACGCGCTCGCGTGTCTCGGCAGAAACACGTGCACGTGCGTTCCTGCTGAGCACAAGTGATACAGTCGGCTGGGACACTCCGGCGCGCCTGGCGACATCATGGGTGGTGATCCGTTTGATCCGCGGCTGCTCCACTTCTAGAACGTACCGGCGCGCGCAGTCAACGGTCCCGCTGTTCGGGTGCGAGGAAAGCTTCCATCTCGCGCCGCACGACGCGCGCGTTCTCTCCGAACACCATAGTCAGATGATTGCCGGGAACGGCAACATACCGGCAGCTCGCAAACGAATGCGCAGTGGTGCGTGCGTGTTCAGGCGGAACCAGTGGCGGTGACCCGGGCGGACCATACGCACCCGATGCGTTGAGCAGGAGAACCGGGTGTCGCACCCGCGCCACGAGCTCGGCCCAGTCTTCCTGACCCACTCCCTGGAGCGCCTGCTCGACTGCGCTCGCGCTGGTGAGCGACTGGGCAGTTCCATCGTCATTCCGCCTTAGCTCGGCTCGGTAATATCCCTCGATTGCGTCATCCCAGACACCATCAACATGAGCCGCGCCTTTCATCTCCGCGATGTACGCATCCGCGGAGGGCAGTATGCGCCCGAGGCGGGCGAGCGAAGGCTTGAGGAGCTTTTCTGTGTCGGGATGAAACACGATCGCTGCGTCGATGACGATCACCTTCGTTACCCGATCGGGATAATTCGCCGCGAGATAAATCGAGAGGAGCGCTCCAAAGGAATGTCCGCCCATCACCACCCTGTCGAGCTCCAGATGATCCATAAGTGCGATCACGTCAGCGGCATGCTCGGCCATCGAGTAGCCACTTTCCGGCTTATCTGTCTGGCCTCTACCACGAAGGTCGGGAGCGATCACCCGATGGTGCTCGCTCAACCCCTCGTTGATCTGGCCGCCAAATTCGTTCGCGTTGGCTGACAAACCATGGAGGAGTAAGATCACCGGGTCGGGCCCGGGATGATCGAGATAGTGGACCG
>DATAIM010000302.1:0-1657 GCA_036262655.1 Gemmatimonadaceae bacterium
CCCGGATTGGGCCAAGCTCGTCGCGCGCGCGTTTCACTCGAAAGTGGAAACGCGCACGGACAGCTCACGCTACCTGGACGTCACCGTTCTCATCGGCACCGACTGGCGCCCCCCGGCGCTGCCGTTCTACCCGTAACTGACCGCACGCGGCAGCGATGTCCTTGCCGCGGCTCTTTCGAATCGCGACCTCCACTCCCCGTGCGCGGACGGTCCGCGCAAACGCTGCGATCGCCTGCGGCGAAGTCGCCTCGAAATTACCAGCGCCGCCGGCGTGCAGGGGAATGAGATTGACGAATGCCTTACACCTGCGCGCCAGCTCCGCGAGCTGCACGGCATGCTGTGGCTGGTCGTTCACCTCATGGAGCATTACATACTCGAACGTCACACGCCTGTCGAACACCCGCGCTGCCTCAATTACCTGGGCCAGCGGATACTTGGTGTTGATTGGCATGAGGGTCCTTCTAAGTGCATCGGTTGGTGCGTGAATCGAGATCGCCAGCCTGAACTGCTCACGCCGCTCACCGAGCGCGACGATGCCCGGCAGCACGCCTACGGTCGAGACGGTGATATGCCGGGCTCCAATACCGAACCCATTTTCATCGTTGAGTATCGTCAGCACCGGATCGACGGCCTTCCAGTTCATGAGGGGTTCTCCCATTCCCATGAACACGATGTTCGTCGGGTGACGTCCGGTCAGCAGCGTCACTTCCCGAACTTGTCCGGCGATTTCAGAAACCCTGAGGTTTCGCGCAAACCCCATTGCGCCGGTTGCGCAGAACGAGCATTGAAGAGCGCATCCGGCCTGTGAAGAAATGCAGAGAGTCAGGCGCGAGCCCTCAGGGATAGCGACAGTCTCGATGTGCTCACCATCGTGCAGGCGGAAAAGAAATTTCTCGGTGCCGTCCGATGACTGTTGGCGTGCCGACACTGCAAGCCGCGGAATCTCGAACTCCTCCGTGAGGCGAGCACGAAAGGCGGCGGGTAGCTCACTCATTTCGTCGAAGGTTGCGCGCGGCGCTTTCCACAGGTGCTGAACAACCTGGTGGGCTCTATAGGACGCGTATCCATTCCGCGTTGCAAACGAGCTCAGCGCGGACATCGCATCGGAAGGCGTGATGTCGAGAAGATCGACGGGGTTTTTGTCGCGGCGCTCAGGTCCCGTCACCAGGCCCGCTCCTTCCACCAAATGTATGTCACTACTAAGTTTAACCCCTTGAGACTTTTCCTACGAGCCGTGGCTGGCTGTGGGCCGGCTGGCACCAGTGAATTGGCGGTTCACGCGCCTTTCGGAGACCTGGCCCGCATTCCCGACCCCCCATTCAAGCGGTGACGCAAGCGGATGTATTTGGTACCCTGCTGAGGCCGAGTGGCCTCGCGGGGGCGTTCCGAGCCGGAGACGCGGGACGGGCGGTCACCGTTGCAGGCTGGGTTCACCGCGTACGAAATCTTGGTGGCATTGCGTTCGTCGATCTCCGTGACCGCGCCGGACTTCTCCAGGTATCGTTCAATCCTGAATGGACCGCAGAGCGAGTGATCAATGACGCATCATCGCTCGGGCAGGAATACGTCGTCCAGGTGAGCGGGACCATTGCGCTTCGCCCGGAGAACATGCGGAATGCCGACATGACCTCTGGCGACGTCGAGCTGCGTGCCACCG
>DATAIM010000303.1:0-1692 GCA_036262655.1 Gemmatimonadaceae bacterium
TTCGATCCAATCAGCGAGCGAGTCGATCCGGAACCCTTCATCTCGTTCCTCAAGCTCCGCCAGCCAGGGATCGTCTTCGTTGCCGGTCGGGAGCAATCAGCTCTTCGCCTGCTGCGCGAAGCGAAGCGGCAGGGCCTGGAAGCGGTCTTCATCGGCGGAGACGGATGGCAGAGCATCGTCTCGGACACGATTGCATCGAACGGGGCCTACGTCGGGACATCCTTCAACGCGGAGGACCCCAGGCCGGAGGTGCAACGGTTCGTGCGCGCATTCGAGCAGAGGTTCCAGGCCAAACCCGACGCATTCGCTGCACTCGCCTATGACGCGACTCGCCTTGTCGCGGAAGCACTGGCGAACAAGGGTCACAGCAGGAAGGACATTCGCGACTACCTGGCGTCGCTTACTTCCTCTGCCCCATTCGCCGGGATCACCGGTCCCGTTTATTTCAATAGCAGTGGAGACCCCATCGGCATGGGATTTCATGTTGCACAGGTCGTCTCCGGAGTCCTGACTTCAACTGGGACCCGTGTGGCAAGCAATCCTTCAGCTAAGAGTCCGGGTAAGGCACCGTGACGCTTCCCTCACTCATCCCCGCCCAGACAATCCGCCGGACGCTCGCGATCGGCTTCAGCATCCTCATCCTTCTCCTGGTACAGGCCGGGTTTGTCGGATGGGCCTCGATCTCGAACCTTTCCGACGAAGTGCTATCGACTTTCAAGCACGCGAACGAAGTGACGCAGCAGTCCGCGCGATTCTCCCACGTGATCGCGCAGGAAGTGGAGGCCGCATCCACCTACCTCACGGACGGTGACCCCGCGGATCAGGCGCAGTTCCGGAAGCTCGGACTCGAGGCGCACAGGATGCACCGGTCTTTCACTTCCCTGCGGCGCGACCTCCCGGGGGAAGTCGCGAATACGGTCGCGGTCGACAGTCGGCTCGCGGAAGTCGAGAATACGTTCGCCCACGCACACCGTCTTGCCGATCTCGGCAGAGATGATGCTGCAAAGACCCAGGCGCGGCTTGCCCGGCAGCAGGTAGCGGCGCTCCTCGTCGAGCTCCAGCGCGTTGATCAGGCGAACAATCAGGCATTCGTGCGCGCGTCGGAATCCCTTGGCGATCATGCGATCCGGCGATCGGCGCTGCTGGTTTCGGTCATCGGGTTCGCGTTGCTGCTCGCCTTCATTATAGTAGTGCGGACCGCGCGTGAGATCGGGCGCCCGCTGCGCTCACTCGTTCGTCATGCGCTTCAGCTGAGCCGCGGAAACCTCCAGAACCGCACTGCCACACCCGGGATGCCAGGTGAGTTCAGAACGCTCGCTGAAGCAATGAACCATGCAAGCGAGTCTCTCTCCCGCGTCGTATCCGGTGCCGCTCACACAGCTGACGATGTCGCGCGTTCAGCCGGAGACCTCGCGTCGGCTTCGAAGCAGATCGCCGATTCGGCGGGGCAGGTGGCGGACGCGGTTGGCGAAGTCTCCCTCGGTGCCGAATCACAGGTACACCAGCTGAAGAATGTGAACGAGAGCCTCGAGGGGATTCGCAGTCGCGCTGACAGCATGGTTGCCGGAGCGGGAGAAGTGCATGCGCTGGCCGGCGCAATCGAATCCGAAGCCGAGGCGAAGCGATCGGAGATCGAGCGCGCGCTTGGGATTCTACTGGCTGTTCGCAATATCGTGGAGAAGGCGGCATCCG
>DATAIM010000304.1:0-4265 GCA_036262655.1 Gemmatimonadaceae bacterium
ATCGCCGATCGTCGGTTGTAGTTGGTCCTGAGGCCGCAAAGTCTTCAGTCCTTACCCCTCGAAGACCCTCGATCCTGGGTCCGCAATCCTCCCCAAGGGGCCGAAGGCGGTAAAACATCCTCATCGCGTCGGCTGAAACTCATCGTGGGCTTCAGCCATAAAGCGTCCCACGCGGATCGAGCAGCTTACGCGACTCCTGCGACGTTGATACTCTACGCCAGCCCAACCCTCGGAGAATCGAATGCTGCGTGATTTCAGGAATTTCCTTCTCAAGGACAACTTTATCGCCCTCGCAATCGCCGTCGTCCTTGGCGCTGCCGTTGGCAAGGTCGTACAGGCAGTAGTCGATGACTTCATTATGCCGATCGTCTCGGCCGCCACTCCTTCCGGCCAATGGCAGAAAGCTACGCTCGACCTCGGTACGGTGAAGTTCGGCATCGGCGATTTCGCGAGCGTGCTTCTCAACTTCTTAATCGTCGGCTTCGTGGTGTGGCGACTCGCCAAGCTGCTCGAAAAGCCGGCGCCCACTCCAATTCCGGTGAGACAGTGCCAGTTCTGCAGAATGGAAATCGACGCTGCCGCGACACGCTGTCCTCATTGCACAAGCCAGCTCTCTTAAGCGCCTCGCTTGCCCTCTGTTTCTCCCTCGGCGGATGCGGGTCGGAGACGGGGAATGCATCCGAGGCCGAGGCCCGCACCGCGCAGGAAAAGGGAAGCGGCTTTCGGGGATCGACAGTTCAATGCCGTATCACACGTGTCGCCGACGGCGACACTGTATACTGTGGCGAAACGGGCAGGATTCGTCTCCTTATGATCGACGCACCGGAACTTTCGCAGGGAAATGCGGGACGCCAGGCTCAGCGTGTCCTCGAGGGGATGATGCCGGTTGGAACCCCCGTGACGATCGAAACCGACGTGCGACAGCGCGACGCCTATCAGCGCCTGCTCGGTTACATCTATCTGAATGACGGGCGGATGGTAAATGAGATGATGGCAAGAAGTGGATACGCGACCGCGCTCGTGTATCCACCGAATGTTCGCTACGTGGATCGCATTCGCGCCGCGGTCAGGGAAGCGCAGGAAGCGAAGAGGGGCCTGTGGGCCACTGAATTCTTCGACTGTTCACCTCGCGACTACCGGGCAGGGCGATGCGCCGGTGCGCGGCCTCGCAATAGCGGCCGCAAGCACGACTAATCGGGGATAAGCTGGCGCAGGCCGGACCATTCGATGTTCCCGCCGCTCAGGACTGCGACCGTCGTGCCCGATGGTTTCACCGCTCCGGTGAGCAGCGCAGCGGCAGTGATCGCACCGCTCGGCTCGACGACGATCTTCAGCCTGTCGAGCAGGTGACGCATCGCCGCAGGGAGCGGCTCGTCGTCGACAAGGACTACGTTGTCGATGTAGGCCTGATGGTGACGGAATGCCGTGCCGCCTATCTCGCTCGCCTGAAGTCCGTCTGCCAGGCCACCGGTCGTCGTCAGACGAACAGGCGCACCTTTTTCTCTTGCGCGAAACAGCTTTGGCGCACTGACGGGTTCGACGCCAATGATCTTGACGGTTGGAAGGAGCAGCTTGACCGCGGTCGCGACGCCGGCACTGAGGCCGCCACCACCTACGGGGACGAGCACTGTCTCCACGTCGGGCAGGTCGTCGGCGATCTCGAGTCCGACGGTGCCCTGCCCCGCGATGATCATCGGATCGTCATAGGGGTGAACGAGCGTGAGCCCTTCCGCCGCGCAGATCTCGAGCGCCTTCTCCGCCCGCTCGTGTGTGGTGGTGCCGGCAAGCACAATCCGCGCACCCAGCCTCTCTGCGCCGGAGCGTTTCGCCGCTGTCACGTTGGTCGGCATGACGACGGTCGCAGGCACACCAAAAATACGCGCGGCCATTGCGACGCCCTGCCCATGGTTACCCGACGAGGGGGCGACGACGCCACGGCCGCGAACGTCCGCCGGGAGTGAATGTAGAAAGTTGTAGGCCCCCCGAAACTTGAATGCGCCAGCACGCTGAAGGCCTTCGGGCTTATACCAGATGGCCGAGCCGAATTGCTGGGTCAGGACATCGTCGAAGAGAAGCGGAGTTCGAATCGCCACGTGTGAGAGGACGTGGGCGGCCTGACGGAGGTCGCGAAGCGTGACGAGCGTAGTATCCCTGGTGGCGATGCCCATTGATATCCCGATTGCGGCGTGAGTTGTGCAAATCGTCTTGACGTCAAAAAAACTCGTAAAGCGAACCACAGAGGCCACAGAATAAGAGCCGAGGCCACAGAAAAAACAGATGCAAGGAGTTTTTTTTTAAAAGTCAAAAACGTTGCTTCTGTGGCCTCGACGCACTTTCTCTCTGGCATCTGTGGTTCGCTTTTCCCGGCTTTATAGATTCTCGAACCGAAGGCATCCAGATGACATCACAGATTATGGAATCACCGGTAGCCACTCCCACGAAGACTGGGGGTCCCGTCTCACAGTTCATCCGGCACAACTACCGGCACTTCAACGCCGCCACACTCGTCGATGCGGCCGATGCATACAAGGCGCACCTGGACAATGGCGGAAAGATGATGGTCACTCTCGCCGGCGCGATGTCCACCGCTGAGCTGGGCATCTCACTGGCAGAGATGATCAGGCAGGACCGGATCCAGGCGATCACGTGTACGGGTGCCAACCTCGAAGAGGACATCTTCAATCTCGTCGCGCACGATCATTACGAGCGCGTGCCGCACTACCGCGATCTGAGCGCTCGGGACGAGCAGGCGCTCCTCGAGCGTCACATGAATCGTGTGACTGATACGTGTATCCCGGAGATGGAGGCAATGCGCCGGATCGAGAAAGTGGTGCTCGATGAATGGGTCGCGGCCGACAAGGGGGGCGAAAGATTTTTTCCGCACCAGTTCATGTATCGAATCCTCCAGAACGGATCGTTGGAAGGCAGCTACCAGATCGATCCGAAGAACTCCTGGATGATCGCCGCAGCGGAAAAGAATCTTCCGATGTACGTCCCGGGGTGGGAGGACTCGACGCTCGGGAACATGTACGCAGGACACTGCATCTCGGGTGACGTGAAGAACGTGCACACCGTGCGGACCGGTATCGAGTACATGATGCTGCTCGCGGACTGGTACACAACGACATCGACTGATGGAACGGTTGGCTTCTTTCAGATCGGCGGGGGAATTGCGGGCGATTTCCCTATCTGCGTCGTACCGATGCTGCACCAGGATCTTCAGCGCGAGGACATTCCCGTCTGGGGGTATTTCTGCCAGATCTCCGACTCGACGACGAGCTACGGCTCGTATTCCGGTGCGGTGCCGAACGAGAAGATTACCTGGGGAAAGCTCGCGGTGGATACGCCGAAGTTCGTGATCGAGAGTGATGCGAGCATCGTCGCGCCTCTCATGTTCGCGCTGATCCTCGGGTTATAGGCATGCGCCCGAGTTTTCCCGGGGAAAGAGCGAGCTGATAGAGATCGTGTGCTGCGGCGTCACTCATCGGCAGTGGCGCACTCGCCTCATGCTTGAGCAGTCACTCTGACCGAGTCACTCGCTACCAAATGAAATTGCACGGACCGAAATCAGTCTTCATCCCCTGAAAAGCGAACGACTGCCGATGCTCATGTTCTTCTCATAACTTTCGGCACGATGCAGCAGACAGATTCGCTCGAGGCAGGACGCACGGTCGACCGCTACGAAGTGGTCACACGTATCAGCGCTGGTGGAATGGGGGAAGTGTACAAGGCGCGCGATCCCCTGCTCGAGCGTGAGCTGGTTCTCAAAGTCCTTCCGCAGCGCATGCAGTTCCATTCCGAAGCGCTCGAGCGGTTCGTTCGTGAGGCGCGCGCCGCATCGGCGCTGAATCATCCGAACATCGTCACGATCTACGCGATCGGGCAGGCAGACGGCTGCCACTTCATCGCGATGGAGCTCGTGAAAGGCCGCACCCTCAGGCAGCTGGGGCACGAGGGCGCACCTGCGAAGGTGGTTGCCCAGGTCGGCTCGCAGGCTGCGAAAGCACTTGCCGTCGCTCACGAAGCGGGAATCGTCCACCGCGACATCAAGCCCGAGAACGTGATGATTCGCGACGATGGGTACGTCAAGGTTCTCGATTTCGGCATCGCGCAGCTCTCCGAGTCGGAGACCGCTGATCGCGACGCTGATTCTCGTCTCACCCGGCCGGGAATGGTCGTGGGGACGATGCGCTACATGTCCCCGGAGCAGGCTACCGCCGCGGACATCACTCCCGCGAGCGACGTCTTCTCGCTTGGCATCGTTC
>DATAIM010000305.1:0-4733 GCA_036262655.1 Gemmatimonadaceae bacterium
CGGGCAGGCAGCCGTCGGTCCATCTCTCGCCGCCATCGCTCGAGTCTGGATCCCGCCCCGCTTTCGAGGGCCTGAAGAGCGTAAAAGATCTCAAACCGCGGCGTGACGATAACGTCGGGCGTGAGCTGCGGAGGAGATGCCATTGAAGTTAGATAGTGTCCTAACTCTCGAAACGCAACCCGGCGACCCCCCGCTGCGTCTCCAGCAGGAACAGACCATTGGTCGCATCGATCCGGACTACCCCGCCCCGCCCGATGTCACTTCCCAGAACCCCATCGATACTGAATAGCGTCGAAAAAGCCGGCGCAAACACCAGCAGCTTTCGAAACAGCAGGCTCTGTCCCGCCGTCGTGAGCCTTACCTCGTCCACAAAGCGGCCGTGAACTACCGTCAGCCCGGCGAAGCCCCCGATGAGGCGTCTTTCTCCTACAAACGTCCTCGCCTTTGTCTTGGTGACGAGGCCTTCCGTCGAATACGTCTCCTGCGCGCCCGTGTCGAGGTTGAAATGGAGCGGAACGCCTTTCGAGCTGACGAGCCGAACGATCGGAGCCCCCACCCAGAAAAGATTTCTTCCACCTCGTGGCGGCTTGCCCGCACGCGGTTTCTGGAGTGTGACACGATGATTCAGATAGTCGATTCGAATATCGAGACGGCTGATGATGTCGAACCCGATCACTCCATCGATCTTCACAAACTCTTTCGGATCCGTACCATCGCCGAGTCTGATGTGCATGAGGTCGCTCGCGACGATCATCGCCGTTGAGTTTCGGAACTCGATTCCGCCGAGCTGAAGCCGCGCGATAGCTGCTGGCCGAGCTGGTACGCGGCCGGTCGTCGTCGCTACCTCGAGCGTGTCCTTCACGAGCGCAGCTACACCACAATCGGCTGCAACGTCCGATGCGACGATCGACATGCTCGATCCGGTGTCTATCCACAGCAGTCGCTCCTGTCCGTTGATCTTCACCGGAATCATCGGAGTTCCCGATGCCGACAACGCCAGCGGAAGTACGACAGGCGCATTCGGAAAGGAGACCTGCCGCTCCTCTACCGTCTTGAACGCTGATGCCCAGGACTCTACATCCGCTTTGTCCAGGTCCAGTGGCGGTGGCGCTTCACGCAGCTCGAGGGGCGTAAGCTCTGCAAGGAGCTTCCACTTACCCTGGTACTGTAGCATCGCCGTCATCAGCAGCCGCGATGCTGCGTGAATCAGTGTGTCGCCTGGGAATGTCGTCCCTACAGAGTCCAGGGCGAGCGCGGCCTGTTCCACTTGCCCTGACATCACGAGCCCCAGGGCATGCGCGAACGCCCGCTCAGCCTCGCTCGCCGGCTTGCGGTTGACAAACCCCGTGTCGAGGCTCGACATCGCTTCCCAGAAGGTCGTGCTTCGAGGGATTACCGTCGCACGTGATCCGGCGTGCGACGTGTCGATGGCGACGCTCGGCGGAGTAAAGATCAGGACCGGCTTCGCCGGGCCACACCCGACAGCACCGGCGCTCGCAACGATCGCCAGCAGCACACATCCCGTGCTCGGCCTCATGATTCGCTGGTCTTCAAAACCGATTCAGATGCGGACATCGTATAATGAATAATCTCCAACCAGACGAGCATGACTGAAAAAATCAGAAAGACGGACGAGGAGTGGCAGAAGCAGCTCACTCCAGACCAGTTCCGGATTGCGCGCAAGAAGGGAACCGAGCGTGCATTCACGGGCAGGTACAACGCGTCAAAGGAACCGGGCATTTACCGTTGCGTGTGCTGCGGCAATACCCTGTTCGATTCCGACGACAAGTTCGACTCCGGCACTGGTTGGCCGAGCTTTACGCGGCCGATCACGCCCGAAAGCGTCGAAACCGAAACAGATACAAGCTTGTTCATGACCCGCACGGAAGTCACGTGCAGCCGCTGCGATGCTCACCTCGGTCACGTGTTCGATGATGGCCCGGCACCGACAGGCCTGCGTTACTGCATCAATTCCGCTTCGCTCGACAAGACCGACAAGCCCCTCTGATTACCGCCCTCGACGCGACACTTTCATTTCCCGTCCGGTCAACCGCCGACACCAGCACTTCATCGGGCAGGACCGAGGTTGCGCCGCCTTCGAACATGTGGGTCGTTTGCCAGCCTGGAAGCACGATCGTGCTCCAGTCTGGACCAAACCGGTAACGAACTACCCACAGCCATGTTTTCTCGACGCCCCGGCGCGTGATGTCGAGGCTCACCGCCCGCGAGGCCACGTCTCGTCGCAACGCGGCAATCGGAGCACGAGGGGGGACACTGTCAAGCCAGGGTGAGCGCGGGACGAGCGCGGGCCCGGCATACGGCCCCGCCAGCAACCGGTCGACGATGCTGTCCCGGTTCTGCATGAAAACCTTCGCGCTGAAGTGCACATTGCCGCTCGCTCCCGGCTCGAGTCTCGTAACCGAGATCTGATCGATGATTTCCTGCGCGCTCCACGACTCGGCGCCGGTGCCTCCCACTCTGCTCGTGAAATTTCCCGGCCAGATGTTGCGGCCCTTTGCATTCTCGGAGATCCACCACCTGAGCAGCACCGGATAGCTGACATCCTGTCGTGCGATCGGCCAGTAGAGCTGCGGGGTGAAATAGTCGACCCACCCTTCATTCAGCCATTTCTTCGAATCCGCGTAGAGCTGCGCGTACGCGTCGAATCCCCTTATCTGTGGAGGAGTACCAGTTCGCCAGACTCCGAACGGACTGATGCCGAACTTTACCCATGGCTTGGTGCGCTTGATCGATCGATAGAGGTCGCGGACGAAGCTGTCGACGTTGCGCCGGCGCCAGTCATCGCGAGAGAGGCTGCCGCCCGCGCCGACGTACGCGTTCCAGGTGGCACTGTCGGGGAAGTCGATTACCGCTCCGGCTGAGTCTTTCTCCTTGTATGGATAGAAATAATCGTCGATGTGAATACCATCGACATCGTATCTCCTGACCACATCGGTGAGCACACGAACCGAATGCGACCGGACTGCAGAATCGCCCGGATCGAGCCAAAGGTGTTTTCCATAAGTGCGCACGATCGTCGGCCGGGTGTTGCTCACGTGAGTGGACGCGATTTCCGAGCGCGCGGACGGATGCCGCGATCTGTAGGGGTTGAACCACGCGTGGAGCTCGAGCCCGCGTTTGTGTGCTTCGTCGACCGCAAAAGCGAGAGGATCGTAGTACGGCTCAGGCGGACGCCCCATCTGGCCGGTCAGGTACTCCGACCACGGCTCGAGCTTCGAGGAGTAGAGCGCATCAGTGGCTGGCCGCACCTGGAGCACGACCGCATTCATGTGGAGCTTTAGTGCACGGTTGAGAATTGCCGTCAGCTCTGTCTGTTGCTCCCAGGTGCTCAAGCCCGGCTTGGACGGCCAGTCGATGTTCGAGACTGTGGCAATCCATATCGCGCGGAATTCCCGCGGAATTACAGGCGCATCTGCCTCCTGGCCATGGACGGCACGGGACAGAATAAGGAAGGCCGTGAATATGATCCGGATTTTCATGCCACAAAGTAGGTGGGATGGGTGCTTGTCGGCGACACAGCATCTCCCTTGACCAGTGTTGTCAATCCGGCCAGAATTCGGTCCCCGATTCGTCAAACCAAGGAGTTTTTTGAGATGAGAGTGAAATTCCGCCCGATAATGGTCGCAGTGGTGGTCGCCCTTCCCGGCTGTTCAGTGAAGGAGGCGCCAAAAGAGGCGGCCACTGACAGCAGCACCGCCACGCAAACCACCACGCCCGCCACGGCGCCGAAGGTCGTGAACATCACGGCGACGGAATACAAATTCGACGCGCCGGAGTCGATTCCCGCCGGTCTCACGACGTTCCGGCTGACTGACAGCGGGAAGGAGATGCACCATGCGACACTGATCAAGCTCGATTCGGGGAAGACCCTCGCTGATTTTCAGGCGGGCATGAAAATGATGAAGCCCGGGACACCGCCGCCCAGTTGGGTGGTGCCCGCCGGCGGTCCAAACGCAGTCGCTCCGGGAAGCACGTCCGAGATTACGGTTTCTCTCGAGCCCGGCAACTACGCGCTCGTCTGCTTCATCCCGGACGGGAAGGGAGTACCTCATGTCGCTCACGGAATGATGAAGGGATTGACTGTCACCGCAGGTGCAGCTCCGTCCGTGGCAGAACCTGCCGCCGACGTGAGTGTGACTCTCAAGGATTATCAGTTCGACTTCTCGACGCCGCTGACTGCCGGGAAGCACACCTTGAAGATCGAGACTGCTCCGGGCCAGCCGCATGAATTCACGTTGTTCCAGCTGGCGCCTGGTAAGACGACAGCCGATCTCATGAAGTACGTCGAGACAGGCATGAAGGGGCCGCCTCCGGCAATGCCGCTGGGTGGCGTCGCAGGGGTGTCAGCGGGGAGGGCATCGTATTACACGGTTGATCTCAAGCCGGGCGAATACGCAATTGTCTGCTTCCTGGAAGATTCAAAGGACGGCAAGCCTCATTTCATGCACGGGATGGTTCAGCAAATAAAGATCTCCTGAACAGGAGCACTGATATCCTGCTCGACACAGCATGCCCCCGCGAGAGAGATCACCTCTCGCGGGGTTTTTCATCTCATGGCTAGTTGCTGCGGCCGGTTTCCGCCGAGTCTCTCCATGACAAGACCGACGGCCACTCCGCTGCTACCACCGCGAGCTGATTTCTACAGGAATTTGAGGAGAGGCGCCGGTCGGAATCGAACCGACGAATAGCAGATTTGCAGTCTGCCGCCTTAC
>DATAIM010000306.1:0-10149 GCA_036262655.1 Gemmatimonadaceae bacterium
CGGAACAGAGACCTGATGATCGTCCAGTCTGGCCGAAGGCTCCCGCCGCGCGGAAACGAGACGACCCACCCTCCTTTTACGAGCTTGACAAGGGCGTACGATGCGAGCAGTCCGGACGCGAGCGACGTACCCATCGCGGCACCAGCCGTCCCGAACGCCGGGATGGGGCCGAGACCGCTGATGAGAACGACATTGAACACGATGTTCATCACGGTGAGCGCGATGCCGAGAATCATTGGCGTTCGCGCATCGCCGGCGGACCGGAGCGCGCCGCCCAGCATGAAGAAGATGAGCATTCCCGTGCTGAACATGAACATGATGCGCAGGAATGGCAGCGCTTCAGCCTTCACGGATGGGGCGGCGTTGACCAGGTCGAGCAGAACGGGCGACGCGAAATATCCTACGGGAGCGAGAATCAGTATCGAAATCCCGAGGGCCGTGAGGAACGCCTGATAAACTGTCCGATCGACCTTGTCCTCCTCGCCTGCGCCCGCGAACCGCGCAACGAGAACGCTCATTCCGGTGAAGATCGACACGATAAAAACGATGACGACGAGAAATATCTGGAATCCGACGCCAATCGCCGCGTTGCCCTTGAAACCTACGAGGTGCCCCACCAGTACGTGGTCGATGATCCCCTGAATGCCGCCGATGATGTTCGTAAGCATGCTTGGCCACGCGATCTTCCAGACCGCAGAGCGCAACGGTCCCTCCACGATCGACCGGTCGTACCGCCCGGGCACCGGCGGCGCAGACACCGGCGGAACGGGCGGGACCTCAAATTCGGATGTCGCGGTTACATCGGCCAAGGTTCCTGAGTATAGCTGTGAATGCCTCGGCCTCGCCAATGCACGAGTGGTGCGGTAGACTAGGCCTTTCCCATCCAACTCCACGCCATCGCGTGACAAGCCCCCCGTCTTCGAATCAGGAAAATGACCTGCGCGCGCGCGTCGAGCGCGCCCTCGCACCCGCGTACGTGCTCGGCGAGGAAATCGGGCGCGGCGGTGCAGGCATAGTGTACCGCGCGGAGGATGTCCGTCTGAAGCGCAGTGTCGCGGTGAAGATCCTGCCACCCGATCTGGCGTTTCGCGCCGACGTTCGAGACCGTTTCATGCGCGAAGCAGAAACCTCGGCGCGGCTGGCGCATCCGCACATCGTGCCCATCTACACTGTCGATGAAAAGGAAGGCCTCGCCTTCTTCATCATGGGTCTCGTCGATGGGGAGAACCTCGGCGATCGTGTCCGGGTTCAGGGGCCACTGCCGATCCCGGAGATTCGTCGGGTTATGCGCGAGGTAGCGGAAGCGCTCGACTACGCGCACGGCCGGGGTGTGGTACACCGCGACATCAAGCCCGACAACATTCTGATCGCGTTCGAGTCGGGAAGAGCGATGGTCACTGACTTCGGCATCGCACGCGCAGCAAGCGAGGGCGGCACACGTCTGACTGCGACCGGAACAGCGATCGGCACGCCGGCGTACATGTCACCGGAGCAATGCGCGGGAGACCGCGAGCTCGACGGCAGGTCCGATCTCTATTCCCTGGGTGCGGTCGCCTACTACATGCTCGTTGGGAAGCCGCCGTTCGATGGTCCGACAACGCCGGTGGTGATGATGAAGCAGGTCACTGAGGCGCCGGTACCAATCGATCGTCTGCGACGGGACGTCCCGGCGGATCTTCAGCGGATTGTGATGAACCTGCTGGAAAAAGATCCGAACAGACGATTCGGCGAAGGTCGTGAGCTCATTGCCGCCCTGGATGGAGCTCCGGTAGCCGAGGAGTACGCGGCTCCGTCGCGGTATCCGACACTGAGGACTTCGGTTCCGAGTCTCGCCGATACGCTGGGTGCGTTCAAGATGCCGCCCCGAGCTCCGTTCGTTCCTATCGCGCCGATGCCCCATCTCGATCTCGCCGCTGGAGAGATCATGTCGCGCCACGAGGCGAGGCAGCGGCGGCGCATGGAGAAGCGGCAGTGGAAGGACGAGCGCGAAAATGCGCGGCCACTTCCTGACCGCATCCGATCGTTCCGCAAGCACATGGTGAGCTACGTCGGAACGACGCTGTTTCTATTCGGAATCAATGCGGTTACCGGTGGTTCCGATCCGTTCTGGTGGGCGATTTTTCCGGCGATGGGAATGGGGATGGGCCTGATGACGGAGGGAGGCAGTCTGTGGGCTGCCGGTGCGCGGCTCAAGGACGTGTTCGGCAGCACCCTGCCACGACAGCCGGCGCAGCCCGATGAATCGACTATCCCGTCGGGTTCGGCGGGGCGAGCAGGCGAAGCACTTCCGGCCGGCGTCTCCGCGGAAGTGCTGGCGAGTCCTCGCGGGCCGACGCTGCGACAGGCTGTCGCCGACCGGCAGACAGTTCACAATCTCATCTCGAACCTCAGCGATGCGGAGAGGAAACTGCTTCCGGACGTGGCTGAAACGGCGGACAATCTGCACGAGCGAATCGTTGCACTGGCGGCCGCTCTTCACCGCATTGACGGGGAGATCGTTCCAGGACGTCTGGCTTCACTCGATGAGCGAATCGCTAAAATCGAGCAGGGGGGCGATGGGGCAGGTGACCAGGAGCGCCTCCTGCGGCTTCTGAAACGCCAGCGCGAGATGCTTGCGAACATGATCGAGTCGCGCCATTCGCTGTCAGAGCAGTACGAGAGTGCCGGCCTTCTTCTGCAGAATCTGACGCTCGATCTTCTCAAGATGAGATCGTCCGGATTGCAATCGGCACTGAATGACGTTACGAGCGTCACGCAGGAAGCCCGCGCGTTGTCCAGGGAGATCGGGTATGTCCTTGCAGCCGCGGATGAGCTGCGCGACATCGACGGGCGCAGCTGAGGAGAGCCCGCATCCTTGGAAAGGAACCTGGGACAATCCGAATTTGAGTCGCTCGTGATGACAGCGCGCGCGCGTGCTCTGGAGAGCCATCGGCCGGTGCTCGTCAGCTTCAGCATGCCCGCCTCGACGATCGATCCATTGAACGTGCTGGAGTCATGCGTCAACGCATCACGCAACGGATCTCGGATCGCGTCTCTGTCCGCCGAAGGTCTCGTGTACTGGTCCAGCCCGGCTGACGACTTCGCCTTCGTAGGTCTCGGCGCGGCGACCACGATCGTACACGAAGGACCTGACCGGTTTCAGGCTGTCGATGCGGAGTGGTCCGCGCTGCTGGAAGCTGCGATCACCAGCAACAGCAGCGGTGGCCTCGGGATGGGGCCGATGCTGATCGGCGGCTTCGCATTCCACTCCGACGGACCGCATGCCGCGGAATGGTACGGCTTCGCGGCTGCCCACCTCATCGCGCCGCGGCTGCTGATCGGGTCGGTGAATGGTCGATGCTTCGTGACCTTCTCCGCGCTCGTTGGAGATGACGGCGAGCTTGACGTGTCGGCCGGGGATTTGTTCTCGCTGTACCAAAACGGATCCTTGCTTTGGGAGAGGGAATCCGTGGGTTCAACGAGCAGCGGATTTGATACTGAGGTGAGCTTCCGCGACGCGACCACTGAAGCGGAATGGTGCGCACTGGTCGCAACGGCTCTCGACGCGATCAATCGCCATGAGTTGGAGAAGGTGGTCCTGGCACGCGCGGTGCGCGCCACGGCCTCGCGGAAAATCCCCGCCGTTGCGGCGCTTGCACATCTTCGCCCGGAGCATCCCGATGCATTTGTCTTCGGATACTGGCGTGGTGAAACGGCTTTCATAGGGGCGAGCCCCGAGCGTCTTGTCAGGCTCGACGGCCGCAACCTCTCTGCAAGCAGTCTCGCAGGTACGGCAAAACGTGGTGCGACCGACCGCGAGGACGCCGAGGTTGCCGCGATGCTCCTCGCGAGCGAGAAGAACGCGATCGAGCACACCTTCGTGCGTGACAGTCTGGTCGCGGAGCTGGGGAAAGTGTGTGACGATGTTACGGCCGATGCGGCGCCATCTCTGATGAGCATGGCGCACGTTCATCACCTCCATACCAATGTGACCGGCAGGCTGCGATTCGATCACTCTCTTCTCGATGTGGTCGGGTTGCTGCACCCCACACCGGCCGTCGGAGGGATGCCTCGCGAAGCTGCGATTCGCTTCATTGACAGACACGAGTGCCTCGATCGTGGCTGGTACTCTGCCCCCTTTGGCTGGATTGGCCGGGGAGGCGGAGAGTTCGCGGTAGCTCTCCGCTGCGGGGTGATCGCTGGTGAGGAGGCCGTTCTTTTTGCGGGGTGCGGTATCGTCGCCGGGTCGGATCCCGACCATGAGCTCGCCGAATCAGCCCTGAAGCTGCAGCCCATGAAATTGGCGATCGGCGCCGCATTGGCAGATTCCGCCTACCCGACACGCACCGTGCCGGTGGCAGGAGAACGCGTTGAGACCTGAGCAAGCGGTGTTCGCATACGTTGGCGCGTTCGTCGACGAGCTCGTTCGCGCGGGAGTCAGACACGTCTGCATTTCCCCGGGTTCGCGGTCGGCGCCGCTTGCTCTCACGATCGCGAAGAACCCGGCGCTTCGAACATGGATGCACATCGACGAGCGCTCGGGAGCGTTCTTCGCTCTTGGATTAGCCAGTGCGCTGGATGAGCCGGTCGCACTGCTGTGCACGTCGGGCACGGCCGGGGCCAATTTCCTGCCAGCTGTAGTCGAGGCTCAGAGCGCTGCAATCCCGCTGCTCGTGTTCACAGCGGACAGGCCGCCCGAGCTGCGCGAGATCGGTGCAGCGCAGACCGTCGACCAGAATTCTCTTTTCGGAGCACACGCGAAGTGGTTCGTCGAGGTCGCGCTTCCCGAGGCCACGCCCGAGCTTCTGCGCTATGCCCGGACACTCGCCGCGCGCACGGTCGCCAAGGCAATGGAGAGCCCTGCCGGACCGGTACACCTCAACTTTCCCTTTCGGGAGCCACTCGTCCCGGCACCGGTCGAGCCGCCGGGCGATCTGTCGCACGACGCCACCCTTGCCTGGAAGGGGCGGCCGAATGGAGCACCGTGGGTGCGCGTGACCGACGGGAAGCGACGCGTGGACGACCAATCTGCGGCGCGACTTGCAATGCGCCTGCGGAGCGCAAAGCGCCCGCTGATTGTGTGCGGACCGCAGCGCGATCGTGCGGTCGGCGCACCCGTTACGGAGCTCGCGCGGCGCGCGGGAGCGCCGCTGCTTGCTGACCCGCTTTCACGCGTCCGCTGGGGCTGTCATGACCGCACGACCGTCATCGATCGGTACGATGCGATTCTCCGGCACGATCACGCAATGACTTCGCTGACGCCGGATTTCATGGTGCGGATTGGCGGTGTCCCTACTTCGAAAAGTCTCGTTCAATACATGCAGCGATATGCCTCGGTCCCGCTGGTGGTCGTCGATCCCGCCCGATGGCCCGATCCAACACTGCTTGCCGAGGAGATGGTGCACGCTGACCCGGTCGAGCTGTGCGAGCAGCTTCTGCGGACGTTCGGCGGCGAAGATGGTTCGGCAGGCGCGCGGGAGTGGCTCACTCGTTGGCGAAGAATGAATGCGGCGGCGGGCGCGGCTCTCGAGCGCTACACCGACAAGCTCGATGACCTTTTCGAGGGTCGGTCTCTAGCCGATGTCGTCGCAGCTCTCCCGGAGCGAGGGACGCTCTTCGTGAGCAACAGCATGCCCGTTCGCGATCTCGACTCGTTCGGAGGTGGAGACGAACGCGACATCCGCGTGCTTGCCAATCGCGGCGCGAATGGGATCGACGGCATCGTGTCCAGCGCACTCGGCGCCGCGGCCGCCGCGAAGATCACGAACAGTGGCCCGGTAGCCCTCGTTATCGGTGATCTCGCGCTGTATCACGACATGAACGGCTTGCTTGCGGCCAGGCTGCACCAGCTCGACCTCACTGTTGTCGTGATCAACAACGATGGCGGGGGGATATTCTCGTTCCTTCCGCAGGCCGGGCAGGCGAAACATTTCGAGGAGCTGTTCGGCACGCCGCACGGACTCGACTTCAGGCCTGTTGCAGACCTCTACGGAGCGGAGTATCACCGCGTAAGCGATTCCGGCTCGCTCCGTCGCTGTGTGGCGCTCGGCGTCGCCAGCCGGGGCCTCCACCTCATCGAAGTCCCTACCGACCGTGCCCGCAACGTGGAGCTCCATCGCGATGCATGGGCGGCCGTCGCGACTGCACTGGACAACATGTAACTGAGGTCTGGTGACCTACCTGCCGAGAGCTCAGTACCGAGACGTGGATGTTGGGGAAGGCCTGCGTTTGCGCGTCGTCGAGCTCGGCGGTGGTCCACCCATAGTGTTCCTGCACGGATTCACGGGCTCGACGGAGACATGGGAATCATTCCAGCTTGTTTTCGCCGAACGCTACAGAACCATCGCGGTAGATCTCCCCGGACATGGCGGGTCGTCAGACCCGGATGACCCGCTTCGTTACTCGCTCGATCGTGTCGCGAATGATCTGGCGAAGGTGCTGGACGAGCTTGGAGTGGAGCGCATTGCGCTCATCGGGTACTCGATGGGCGGACGAGCTGCCATTCGGTTCGCGCTTTCGCATGCGCCATGTGTTGCCGCGCTGATCCTCGAGAGCACCTCGCCCGGGATTGCGGATCCCGGTCTTCGCGAAGACCGACGGGCTGCCGACGAAGCGCTGGCGGATGACATCGAGCAGCACGGCATCGAAGCATTCGTCGATCGCTGGGAAACCCTGTCGTTATGGGAAACCCAGCGCGATCTGCCAGCGGAAACGCAGGCTCGGGTTCGCGCGCAGCGCCTCGCCAATCGTCCGCGCGGATTGGCCAACAGCCTGCGCGGGGCGGGAGCAGCCAACGACGTACCGACACAGCACTTGCTCCAGGAGCTTCGTGTCCCGTCGCTCATTCTCGCCGGCGCCCGCGACGACCGATACGTCGAGCTCGGCAACATGCTTGGTGCGTCGCTTCCAAATTCGACGATGGTCATAATCCCTGAAGCCGGCCACGCAGCTCACCTCGAGCAGCCACGCGCATTCGCGGACGCAATCGCCCGCTTTCTCTCCGGTGTCCCCTCGTCTGGTGATTGCTGGATCTGACCCGTTATCCGCCGTGGAAGTGACAGCGGGGCTGCTAGCTTAAATTCACCGACCGGCGGAAGGGGCCAACCCCCTGAAGCAGCGAACGACCTCGAGGAGACGGAATGACCGTGGAGTGGAAAACGATCAAGAGCTATACCGACATTCGATACGAGCGTGCAGCTGATGAAGGTATCGCCAAAATCACGATCAACCGGCCGGAAGTCCGTAACGCATTTCGCCCGCAGACCGTGAAGGAGCTGATCGATGCATTCGACCACACTCGCGACGATCTGACGACGGGTGTGGTCCTCCTGACCGGCGAGGGGGAACATGCATTCTGTTCAGGTGGTGATCAGCGTGTCCGTGGTGAGGGGGGCTATGTCGGCGAGGATCACGTGCCGCGCCTCAACATTCTGGATGTCCAGAAGCAGATCAGGTATCTGCCGAAACCGGTGATCGCTGTCGTCGCCGGGTACGCGATCGGGGGAGGTCACGTGTTGCACCTCGTATGCGATCTCACCATTGCCGCGGACAACGCGAGGTTCGGCCAGACGGGACCGCGCGTCGGCAGCTTCGATGCGGGTTACGGAGTGAGTCACATGGCGCGCACTGTCGGACAGAAAAAAGCGCGGGAGATCTGGTATCTGTGCCGTCAGTACAACGCGGCAGCTGCTCTCGACATGGGCCTGGTGAACACTGTAGTGCCTCTCGCGCAGCTCGAGGCCGAGTCGATTCAATGGGCGAGAGAGATTCTGGAGAAAAGCCCGATGGCCCTGCGCTTTCTCAAAGCTGCGTTCAACGCTGATTCGGACGGCGCAACCGGCCTTCAGCAGCTCGCCGGGGACGCGACGCTTCTCTACTACCTCACGGAAGAAGCAAAGGAAGGGAAGAACGCGTTCCTCGAGAACCGTCCGCCCGACTTCTCGAAGTTTCCGCGATTTCCTTGACGCTGGCAGCGACAAAGATCACGCCGGCTCGTGCCTGGCTGCTCGCCTCGCGCCCTGCAACACTCCCGGCGGCGGCGGTCCCCGTAGTCGTTGGCGCAGCGGCGGCTGTCAGTGAAGGTGCGACGTTTCGGCCGCTGGTGTTCGGTGCAACTCTCATCTGCGCTCTCCTCATCCAGATCGGGACGAATTTCGCCAACGACTACTCCGATTTTCATCGAGGCGCCGACACGGCCGACCGGCTCGGACCGTTGAGAGTCACGCAGAGCGGATTGATGAAGCAGGCTCAGATACGGAGTGGGATCGCCATTGCTTTCGGCCTCGCGCTCATCATCGGCGCCGGCCTCGCCTGGATCGGAGGGTGGCCGATCGTTGCAATCGGCGCGCTCTCAGTCGCATCGGGACTCGCGTATACCGGCGGTCCTTTCCCCCTCGGATATCACGCCCTGGGCGACTTGTTTGTCTTCGTGTTCTTTGGCCTTGTCGCAGTAACCGGTACCGCGTATCTCCAGACGGGATCATGGAGCACCTTCGCGCTCATGATGTCCGTGCCCATCGGGCTCATCGCGACGGCGATTCTGGTAGTCAACAACCTGCGCGACGTCGCGACCGATCGCGTTGCAGGCAAGCGGACGCTCGCTGTTCGCATTGGCGAGCCCGCTACGCGGGTTGAATACGCGTTGTTCATCGTTTTCGCCTACATCGTTCCACTAGCCGTTGCCTTGATGGATCCGTCGCGGCGCCCGCTTCTGTTGACGTGGACGACTTTCCCCCTCGCCCTCGGACTTACACGCCGCGTACTGGGCGGCACCACCGGGCGGGATCTCAATCGGGTACTCAAGCAGACGGCAAAGCTGCTGCTCTACTTCGGGATACTGCTCGCCTTTGGCGGCATCCTCGGGCGCGCAGCCTAGTCCGCCGATGATCGGCGGCGACTCTGTGTTTCCCGACTGGGTGGCGAGCCGCGCGGCGACGACGCCAGACAAGATGGCGCTTGTCGTCGCGGGAAAGACGTGGAGTTACGGGATGCTCGAGGCGGAGACGACAGGGATGGCGCAACGTCTTCGCGCGGTTGGAGTGACACCCGGGGATCGCATCGCCACGCTGCTCCATAACGGACCGGCTGCTGCCATCATGCCGCATGCAGCCCTGCGTCTCGGTGCGACGCTGGTACCGCTGAACACGCGGCTGACTGAATCGGAGCTCGCCTGGCAGCTGGGCAATGCGTCACCGCGCCTGGTCGTGACCGAGAGTCGCTTGTCAGAACGGCTTGCGACGGCGCAACGTGAGAATCCAACAGTCGGGGTGATCAGCTCTGGCGCTCGCGATAGTGGTTTCCTCGAAGCTTCGAGTCCAAGGCCGTTCGAAGTCGGCACGAAGGTGTCGAAGCGGTCGAGCGAAACACCAGATGAACAGGCTCGCCCGCTCCGGCTGGTGCACGACGGCAATCATGTCGCCGCGCTCGTCTATACATCCGGCACGACGGGTCGACCGCGAGGCGTGATGCTCACCGTGGGCAACTTCTGGTGGAATGCAATCGGGTCGGCCCTCAACTGCGGCACACATCAGGAGGACAGGTGGCTCGTCTGCCTGCCATTGTTCCACGTCGGAGGGTTGTCGATCATCATGCGCGCCGCAATCCATGGGATTGCCGCGCAAATCCACGATAGGTTCGACGCACACGCTGTCAATGCTGCGATCGACGATGAGCGCGTTACGATTGTGTCACTTGTCGCGGTGATGCTCCAGCGGGTTCTCGATGCCCGCGGTGACAAGCCGTTTCCGCGGTCGCTGCGTTACATCCTTCTCGGCGGAGGTCCTGCGCCGGCGGCATTGCTCGACCGGTGCAGTTCACTTGGTGCGCGCGTATTGACCACTTACGGAATGACAGAGACGTGCTCCCAGGTCGTGACGATGCCTCCGGACGAGAGGGCCCATTCGGGATCCGCGGGAAAAGCGCTATATCCGAATGAGATTCGCATAGTCATGCCCGATGGCGCCGGTGCTCGCCCGGATGCGGCGGGCGAGATTCTCGTACGCGGACCTGTCGTCATGGCTGGATACGCAGACGAGCCGGAGCTCAACGCACGAACGATCGTCGATGGCTGGCTGCACACGGGTGATCTCGGCCGGCTCGACGCGTCGGGATTTCTATACGTACTGGATCGTCGCGACGATCTGATAATCAGCGGGGCCGAAAACATCTATC
>DATAIM010000307.1:0-2131 GCA_036262655.1 Gemmatimonadaceae bacterium
GCTCGACAATCATTTATCGCGTTGTGCTCGGTCCGTACAGCTCACGCGAAGAGGCGGAACGCGTGGGACGTGATTCCAAGCGGCAATACTGGGTGTACGAGGAAGCGAAGTGACGGGTCCTCCTGTACGTGCGCCTGGCGGAGCCTATGAAGGCGCCGGGCGGCGGGCCGGAGCCGCGGTGAGAGGCCACTCGTCGGTCATCGTGGCGTCGGACGATCCCGTCGCGGCGGGCCATGCGGCGATCGGCATTGCGCTCGCCGAAATCAGCCATCGGCTGGTGATGATAGCGGATCTCGCAGGAGAAACCGCCCCGATACAGGCTCTCGTACGGGACGACGATTTTCACGGTGTGTATGACAGCTTCACTTTCGGAACCTCGTTCGTGCGTGTCGCACGTGAGGTCGAAGGTGCGAAGAATCTCTTCGTGATTCCAGCGGGGACGGAATCACCGGCAACCGAAGAGATCCTCTCCAGTCCGAGGTGGGGAACATTCGCATCCGAGTTCGCGACCGCGGACGAGCTGCTCATTCTCGTCGCGGATGCACAATCGGCTGGAATCGCGAATCTCGCAGCCCAGGTTGACGGGGTAATTCTCGTCGGGCTGACACGCCTCGATGCGGCGCCCGATGCGCAGATCTTCGCGAAAATTCCCCATCCCCCGGTCAGCCGGCCGCCACGGATCGACATCGCCCCGCGGGCGAACAAGCCGCCGGTGGCGCAGCTTGGACTGGCGGCGGTGGCTCTCCTGGCTGTGGGGATTGCTGCCGGCTCGTTTTTCGGAAGAAGAGTGCGCCAGAATGGAGAGGCAACTCCCGTGGCCCCGGCAGCAGCATCCGCAGATTCGGTGACCGATTCGGTGCCAAATGCGCGACCAGGAGCGATAGTGCCGGCAAATGCTGCGGATTCGCTGAGCGCGGTTCCATTTTCGGTCGAGATTCTCGCTTCAAATACCGCGGAAGGTGCTAACTTTGAGATTCAGCGCCATGGCTCCGTCATGCCGGCGGCGACCATTTCACTCGTCCCGATCGGAGATACCGAAGCTACATGGTACAAGGTTCACGCGGGTGCATTTGCTGACAGCGCTCAGGCGGAGCGGCTTCTCGCCTCGCTGCGCCGTCGCCGGATTGTACCGGATTCGGCGGGATCGGTGGTCCGCGCTCCCCTCGCTCTTCTCGTCGATACCATACCTTCGCAGGCCGGAATGACTTCGCGCATCCGTGACAGGCTCGAGAGTCTGAGGCTGAAAGGCGTAAACGCTTACGCGATGCTTCAGAACGACGGAAGTGCTCGAGTGTACGCCGGTGCTTTCGAGCGGGCGCAGCAATCATCACTCGCCGCTACCGCGCTGTGTGTCGCCGGTCTCGAGCCGGTGCTCGTCTACAGGACGGGGAGGACGCAGTAGTGCGTCTCACCAAGCTCGAGCTTCAGGGATTCAAATCTTTTGCCGATGAGACCGAGCTCGTGTTCGAGCCCGGTGTCACCGCGATCGTGGGGCCTAACGGCTGCGGAAAGTCCAATGTGTCCGATGCAGTCCGCTGGGTTCTCGGTGAGCAGCGGGCGCGGCTGTTGCGCGGCGCAAAGATGGAGGAGGTGATCTTTCAGGGCTCTTCCGCGCGACGGCCTGTCAACATCGCGGAAGTCTCCCTCCATTTTGAGAACGATGATGGCGCCCTCGGAGTTCCCTTCCGCGAAGTCGTCATCACACGACGTCTCAGCCGGTCCGGAGAAAGTGATTACCTGCTGAACAATGCCCCCTGTCGTCTTCGCGACATTCACGATATGGTGCGAGGAACTGGGCTCGGTGCGGACTCTGGCGTCGTCATCGAAAGCAAGATGATCGACGCTCTCCTGTCCGATCGGCCGGATGAGCGCCGTGAGTTATTCGAGGAAGCCGCGGGAGTCGGGTTGTACCGCGACCGCAAGCGGAGCACCGAGCGGCGTCTCGAGGAAACCGCCGTCGATCTCGGCCGGCTGGACGACCTGATCAGCGAGGTGCAGACGCAGGTTCGCTCTCTGGCCCGGCAGCGTCGCCGTGCGGAAAAGCATGTGGAGCTGACGCGGCGTCGGTTCACGGTGGAGATCGCCCTTACAGCCCGCGAAATTGACGCGTGGCATGGGGAGCTGGAGACAC
>DATAIM010000308.1:0-3323 GCA_036262655.1 Gemmatimonadaceae bacterium
CCGTCGCACATGATCCAGGCGAATGACGGGGGCGCGAATGTCTCGCTGGATGGTGGCGCGAGCTGGTCCACCCAATACAACCAGCCCACCGCCGAGATTTATCAGGTGTACGTCGATGACCAGTTTCCTTATCGGGTATATGGTGCACAGCAGGATGCAACGACCCTGATCCTACCGAGTGTTCCGGCCGAGTCGTCATCTCCGGACGATCCCGTGCAAAGCTGGCGAACCGGCCCGGGCTGCGAGACCGGACCTGTATTTCCTCACATCAACAATCCCGATACGGTTTACGGCTCGTGCAAGGGACTCTTCTCGAGGCTGTCCCTCAGAACAGGCCAGGAGAAGAACTACTGGGTCGGCGCGCAATCTCTCTACGGAATGCCGGCAAAGGATCTCATCTACCGGTTCCAGCGCGTGTCGCCTATGGAGGCGTCTCCCCACGATGCGAAGACGCTGTATTACGGATCACAGTACCTGCACCGAACCCGGGACGAGGGTATTACGTGGGAGCGCATCTCACCTGACCTGACGTGGAATCCCCCGGAGCGACAGCAGCGAGTCTCCGGAGAGCCGATAACGATCGATGTGACAGGCGAGGAGTTCTACAGCACACTTTACGCGATCCGCGAATCGCCGGTGCGCGCTGGGGTGATATGGACGGGAGCCAACGACGGTCCGTTCCACGTAACCCGTGACGCCGGCAGGACGTGGAAAAAAATCACTCCATCGGGACAGCCGCCTGGATGCCGTGTCCAGAACATCGAGCCGTCGCCGCACCGCGCGGGCTCCGCTTATTACGCGGTCCTCTGCTACCAGCTCGGCGACTTCAGACCGTTTATCTGGCTAACCGATGATTACGGACAGTCGTGGAAGCTGCTAACGACCGGTACCAACGGAATCCCCGCTGATCACCCGACGCGTGTCGTGCGAGAGGATCCCGAACGTGAAGGCCTTCTCTATGCCGGGACAGAGTTTGGCGCATTCGTGTCATTCGACAATGGAAGCCGCTGGCAGCCCCTTCAGCTGAATCTTCCAGTCACGCCAGTGACTGACATGAAAGTCCATCGGGGCGATCTCGTGCTTTCGACGCAGGGGAGAGCGTTCTGGATTCTCGACGACGTCACGCCGCTTCGCCAGCTGTCCAGTGATGTGCAGTCGAAAAGCTCGTTCTTGTTCACGCCCCGGACTGCATACGCTCTGAGATATAACGCTGGCTTCGGCGGCGGAGAGTCCAACCGGATGTCGAGCGGTGATCCGCAGTATCCGCCGGCAGGCGCAATGCTCGATTACTGGCTCGGCTCCAAAGCCGCTCCAGTTACCATCGAAATCGTCTCGCCCGGAGGAACGGTTGTGAGAAAATTCTCGAGTGACGTTGCCGCCGACCGCGATGCAGCGAACCAGCCACTGGAAGCGATGGGGACACAGCGACTCCAGAACGCGCGCGGATTGAATCGGCTCATCTGGAACCTCGAGTACCCCGGCCCCTGGGACGCGAGCGCTCGACGGAGTGGACGTGGAGGACCCTGGGCTCCGCCGGGGATCTACACTGTACGACTGACCGCGAATGGGGCAACCGCGACACAGAAACTGGTTGTGCGTCCTGACCCACGCGTTCTGCGGGATGGCGTGACGCCCGAGATAATGCGCGAGCAGCTTGCACATAATCTCCGCGTTCGCGACCTGGTGAGCGAGGTGAATCGCGCAGTGGCGGATTTGACATCGCTGAGCGAGAAAGTTGCGCGCACGCCGGCCGGCAGCGCCGTCCGGCTCAAGGCAGAGTCACTCGACCGGACACTGATCACACCGGGCGTTCGTTACAGCCGGCCGGCCCTTCAGGCGCAGATCCAGTATTTGTTTGGCGCAGCAACGGGAGCGGATCAGAAGGTTTCACACGACGCTGTCCTCCGTTACCGACAGCTGCGGCGAGAGCTGGATGCTGCGAAGGCCGAGCTGGCGGAGCTCAGAGGGTTGATGCGTTGACGGAGCATGCTGTGCCCGGCTACTCGGGGAACGCTCTTGTCGCACTGAGAGCCCGAGCGCGAGCTACCCCCTGGGACCGTCTCGTCTTCGTTCAAGCGGCAGGTCTCGCTGCTGCTCTGGCGGTGTGGATGTGGTTGCCCGCTCACTCCGAGCTCGCCCTGCCCTTTCTTTCCCTGAGCGCATTCGGGATCTGGGGAGTCGTCGATCGAACGCTCGGCGCGAAAAGAAGGACCCTGGCAGCGCCGGCGCGCTATTGTCTTCGCGCGCTCAGATGGGTCGTCGCGCTGCTTGGCGTAGCGGCTGGGGCCGCGACCCTTTACCTGACGGCAGGAGCGATGATCGGTACCATTATCTCCTAGCCGAACGTATTGCAGCTCCGCGGATCACCAGAGTCGTATCCGCGCTTGAACCATTCCATGCGCTGCGCTGCGGAGCCGTGCGTGAAGGAGTCGACGTTTACGCGGCGACCGCTCTGAGCGAGAATGCGATCGTCACCCACGGAAGACGCCGCGCCCATTGCTTCCTCAACGTCGCCTGCCTCCAGCATGTTACGCTGCTGCGTGGATGAGGCCCATACACCCGCATAGCAATCCGCCTGCAGCTCCATTCTGACGGAAAGAGGGTTTGCCTCTCCCGGATTCGACTCCTGCGCCTGTCGAACCTGCGAGTCGGTGCCAGTGAGGTGCTGCACGTGATGACCGAGCTCGTGAGCGAGTACGTACGCCTGCGCGAAATCACCCGATGCGCGAAACTTGGTCTTCAGCTCGTCGTAAAAGCCCAGATCGATGTACACCTTCTCGTCTACCGGGCAATAAAACGGGCCCATCGCCGACTGGGCATAGCCGCATCCGGATTGAGTCGAGTTCCTGAACAGCACGAGCTTTGCCGGGCGGTATTGCTCTCCCGACTTCGAGAGAATCTTCGTCCATGTGTTCTGTGCATCATCGAGCACATACGACACGAATTGTACTTCCGTCTCCTCTCGCGCTGAATCCTCGGGGCTCATCGGAGCACCGGCGGAGACGCCTGGCTCCACGCCGAGATCGGTGAAAAGATTTCGACCAGTGATCAGGCTCAGCGCCAGCACGACGACCGTGCCGCCAATGCCGAGACCGCGGCCCAGCCCACCACCACTGCCCCTGCGGTCTTCGAGATTTCCGCTGCGTCCACCCGGTGTCCAGCGCATCGCCATCCTCCTCTAAAATGCGACACTCCCGCAGGTTGATCGTATGCGCAAAAACCTCGCCCAATTTGGACCTGCCCGAGTCTGGAGCGGTGACGCTCGCCTACTGGCTCACCCATGCGCCGGTTCGCAGATTAGGCGGCGGCGGGAAGACGAGAGC
>DATAIM010000309.1:0-2908 GCA_036262655.1 Gemmatimonadaceae bacterium
GCGCGTGATGTCGATTGAGGGTCCGATGAAGAACTCCTCGGCGGGCACCACACGCTCGCCATCTGTGTTGCGAATCACCATCTGCGCGTCGAGAGCAATCAGCGCCGGAGCCGTGTCGGACGGGTTCACCGCCACGCAGCGATTCGCGTCGAAGAGCGCGTGCTCGCGGTTGATGGACGTCGGCGTGTCGGCGTAGCAGATGTTGCCGCCCGCGCGATAGCAGGTCCACCCGCTGCGGTAGTACCAGCAGCGCGTGTCCTGCGACACGTTGCCGCCGAGCGTGCCCTGGTTGCGGATCTGCGGAGATGCGACAAGGCCCGCGGCATCGGCCAGCAGCTTGTACTTTTCGCGCACCGTCGAATGATTCGCAATCTCGGTCAGCGTCGTCGTTGCGCCGATCTCGAGGCCGCCGTCGGGCAGCGCCTTGATGCCGCGCAGCGCCTCGACCCCGCTGAGGTCGATGACGACCGACGGCCGCTTGTTGCGGTCCTTCAGCCAGTCGAATGTATCGAGACCGCCAGCCAGCACCCAGACATTGCGGCGATGCCGCTCCAGCAGCGAGAGCGTGTCGTCGATGCTCGTAGGCTGGAACAGCTCGAAGGCCGGCATTACGTCATGAATCGTTGCCATCTCTATGTCCTCCGCAGATTTTCCGCGCCGCGCATCATCGCATTCATGATCTTGTTGTAGTCCGAGCAGCGGCAGAGATTGCCGGAGATGCCGTGTGCCATTTGCTCGCGCGTCGGGTTCGGATTCGTCTTGAGGAAGCCGACCGCCGACATGATGAACCCGGACATGGATGCGTTCGACTACAGCTATTTCAGAATCGGCAGCGAGTGGAGGACTGCGCGGCTCGCCAGCAGCGGCAGATACGGGGATCCGTTCGAGATCATCCGCATGTTCATCGAGCAGACGCTGAGCGAGCGGTCGGATTACTCGATCGACTACGTCGCGTACGAGGTGTTCTCGAATACGCAGCGAAGCCGCTATTCGACGCGGTATCACTACTCGTCGTTCGACGATTATTTCGACCGTTGTCTCTCCGCGTTCGGTTACCGGTACTCGGTCTACTGCGGCACGTACGGCAGTTATTACGGACCGGTAGTGCTCGCGGGTCCCCGCTCGCCGGCGCCGAATAGTCCGAACGCGCCGAGGGAGCCCGCGATCAGGCCTCTCGTTCCTGATCCAATGCTGCCCACACCTCCCAGTCTCGACCCGCAGCAGCAGGTCGCGGGGCGATTTCCCGCGAGAGTCAGCGGTGAAGCCGCCGCTGCGTGGCGTCGCGAGCGAATGCTGCGAGAGGCGAGCCCGCGCGTCGAGATGAAGAGTGGGAGCACCGGGGCTGCAGAGCCTCGCTACATCGAGAGACCGCGCGCTGAACCCGGAGTGTACCGTGAGCCGATGAACGCGCCGGTTCAAAGGTCAGAGCCCGCTCAAAGGGCAGAACCCATGCGCCGTGGTGAGCCCAGGTGGGAGCCGCGCGTGATGCAGGCGGCGCCGCCACCGCCTCCGAGGGCCGAGCCGCGGCCGCAGCCCATTCAGCGGATCGAGTCGCCGCGATCAGAAGCGTCGCCAACGAAAGCGAAGGATCAGATCTAGCCTGTGATAGCGTTGGTTGTGTGATCGAAGGCCCGGCACGCGCCGGGCCTGCTGCAGGGCGCGGTTATATTTGACGGTTATCCCGCGATGTTATCGGGACTCACGCCGGAACCCGCTTTGAATCTCGATCACATCCGCAATTTCTGCATTGTCGCTCACATAGATCACGGGAAGTCAACGCTCGCCGACCGGCTGATCGAGGCCACTGGCATGCTTGCCAAGCGCGAGATGAAGGCGCAGGTGCTCGACACTCTCGACCTCGAGCGCGAGCGCGGGATCACGATCAAGCTCAACGCTGTGCGGATGACGTACGAGGCACAGAGCGGCGGAGCGTATGAGCTCAACCTCATCGACACGCCGGGCCACGTCGACTTCACTTACGAGGTCTCCCGCTCTCTCGCTGCATGTGAAGGCGCGATCCTCGTCGTCGATGCATCGCAGGGCATTCAAGCGCAGACGCTGTCGAATCTCTTTCTCGCGCTCGACGCCGGCCTCGAGATTATCCCTGTCCTCAACAAGATCGATCTGCCGGGCGCTGAGCCGGCGAAGAGAAAGCAGGAAGTCCACGACCTGATCGGCGTCGACCCTGACGACATCCTCCTCGTGAGCGCAAAGGAGGGACTGGGAATCCCCGAGCTTCTCGAGCAGATCGTGCAAAAGGTGCCGCCGCCGCGCGGAAATCCTGATGGTCCTCTTCGCGCTCTCATTTACGACTCGTACTATGACAAGTACCGCGGTGCCATCCCAAGCGTCCGTGTAGTCGATGGCACAATCAGGATCGGTACGAAGATCGCATTCGGGGCCAGCGAGTCGGTGTACGAGGTGGCAGAAGTCGGCTATAACCAGCTTCGTCAGGTGAAAGCAACAGAGCTTGGCCCCGGCGAAGTCGGCTACGTCGTCGCGAACGTGCGCTCGGTAAAAGAAACCCGTTCAGGCGATACGATCTTCGATGCTACGAATCGTGCGCCCGAACCGCTTCCCGGATACCGCGACGTCCAGTCGTTTGTGTTCGCTGGAATTTACCCCACCGATACTCAGCAATACGAAACGCTCCGCGATGCACTGGAGAAGCTTCAGCTGAACGACGCCTCGCTTCAGTACGAGCCCGAAACTTCAACCGCGCTCGGCTTTGGATTCCGCTGCGGCTTTCTGGGACTGCTGCATATGGAAATCGTGCAGGAGCGTCTCGAGCGCGAATACGAGCTCGACCTCGTCACGACAGTGCCCAGTGTCGAGTACAAGGTTTACCGCACGGATGGGTCGATGCAGCTGATCGAGAACCCATCGAAGATGCCGCCGTCAACCGTCA
>DATAIM010000310.1:0-6445 GCA_036262655.1 Gemmatimonadaceae bacterium
GGTACCACCAGGTCTTCCTCGGGACGGATGCCAGAAAAAGGATCGCTCTGTCGCTCAATCCCAACTTCAACGACTACGACTACGGTCCTGATGCACTGAATCTCAACGCAACGCTCACGTGGAAGCCCACGACGAGCGTCCAGCTATCGCTCGGTCCGTCCTTCAATCGCAGCGGCTCCGTGAGCCAGTTCGTGACCTCCCTGGAGGATCCGACCGTGCCGCAGTTCTATGGAAGACGCTACATCTTCGCGGAGCTGCATCAGAAGCAGCTCGCGATGAGCACGAGGGCGAACGTCACGTTCACACCGCGGCTCACGTTCGAGCTTTTTGCGCAGCCCCTGATCGCGGCCGGGGATTACACGACGTTCAACGAATACGTTGCTCCCCGAAAGCGCACACTTCATCCATTCACCGGCAATGAGGTGAGCTCGGCGATCGTGAACGGAAGGCGGCAGTATACGATCGATCCGGACGGGCCTTCGGGTCCGGCGGCTTCGTTCAAGGTCGGCGATCCGGATTTCAACTTCAGGGCGCTCCGCGGGAACGCGGTGGTTCGGTGGGAGTACCGGCCTGGATCGACGCTGTTCTTCGTGTGGCAACAGAACCGGTCCGATACCGACCCCATCGGTAACTTCGACTTCGCTCGCGACCGAAGCGCGCTGTTCGACTCGCACCCGGACAACATCTTCCTCGTGAAAGGAACGTACTGGATAGCCTTCTGACGGACTGAGGGAGAGCCGACGGCGAGGATCGCGCCCTGGAATCATTGACTCATATGGAGGTGAGTCTGGCTACGCCGGCGAGTGTTTGCTTGCCCTCAAAAGGGGCAGCAAAGAAAAACCCGTGATGCGGATGTTCTCGCACCACGGGTGAGTCTGGCCGCCCCCACAGCGCCAGACTTTTTCAGTTCCGCAGACCTACTTCCAGCAGCTCAGCTCGCGGATCTGGGCGATCGACTGCCTCGGAAGGAGGATCGTCGCATTGCACTCGCTGCAGACGCCTACCAGAATGTTCGAGAAGGTTACAGCCGAGCGGTTCATGCGAAGATTTCGCGTCTCGTACCGCGCCTGGACCTGCTTCCCACACACCGAACAGGTAGTCGCCGATTCATCTCCCTCATGCCATGGTGCCTGCATAACGCCTCACTGATTGAAAACGAGCTGTGGTATTGTTGTCTTCTGCTCGTTGGACATGATGTCACTACGGAGGGTTTGCGGGCTGGTGTCAGAAATCCCGAATCTTACGAATCCCGTACAGAGCGGTTGCGACTGCAGTGTCAGGCGCGGGGCGCCTCGCTCATCAGCGCGAAATGATTTTCTTCGGAGTCGCGGTAGAAGGACATCCAGAGATCATGGTCCGGCATCGGCGCGATGAGCCACGGCTCGTGCACTACGCTCACGCCGCGTGATTCGAGAAAACGATGCGCACCGGCGATGTCGGTGACCTTGTAATACAGAATCGAGGCGGGATGATCGAACTCGGGTTTCTCCGCTTTGCCAAGCATGAGGCGAACACCCCCCGCGTCGAAAAACGAGAGCCCTGGAACTTCGAAGAGGAATTTGATCCCGAGCGTGTCCCGGTAGAACGCCGTCGCGCGCGAGAGGTCCTTCACGATTATCGCAACCTGTCCGATGGTGCTGAGCGAAAGTGCCGCAGTCGAGCTCTCCATGTCGCCTCCCTTCAGTTGGTTCTGCGCATGGCGCCCGGGCGCAGAGATCGTTAGCTTTGCTAACTAAATATGGCGACACCCCGCAGATCCCGCAACGAGAAGGCCGCCGACCGTCTGCATTCAGCCGCGATTCACCTCCTGCGGTCGCTTCGGAAGGTGGACGAAGCGAGCGGCCTCACCGCCCCGAGGCTCTCGGTGCTGTCCGTCCTGGTGTTTGGAGGGCCGAAAACACTCGGCGAGCTCGCGACAGCCGAGCAGGTCCGTCCACCGACCATGACGCGGCTGGTTACGGCGCTGGAGCGCGACGGATACGTAAAGCGAAAGGCCGATAGCGCTGATGGGCGCCGAACGGTGATTCATGCGACGAAGAAGGGCACAGGCGTCATGGCAATGGGGCGAAGCCGGCGTGTCGCCGAGCTTGCGGCGAGACTCGGCCAACTGCCGGATGATGATATCGAACTCTGCGAGCGCGCGGCGATGCTCATGAGCCGCGTTACGGGCCTCGCGGGTGTGAAGGACAGGTAAACTTCGCGCCTTTGCGGCACGCGGTTCGCAATAGAGCAGGCAAGAACAGTAGAAGTGGTGGCGCGAACACCGAATTCAGTCGCGCGGAGATGCAGCATGAACAGCGGTCATCTGGGCGTGATGAGCTGTCGCGCAGCAGGACGGGGCGCGGCAGGACCGGGCGCGGCAGCGCTCTTATGCGGGGTATTTCTCATCGGCTGTGCCCGGGCGGGCGATGATCCGAACGGACGCCTCAAGCCAAAGGGTGAACCTGCCGCGGAAGCGCCCCTGGGCCGCCAGATCGCATGGCTTGGCGACCTGCATCAGCCCGAATCCGTAAAGTACGATTCCGAGCGCGACGTGTTCTACATCTCCAACATGGTGGGCTTCGGGTCTGACAAGGATGCCAACGGATACATCGTCGAAGTGAGCGCAGGCAACCTTGCGAACTCGCGCGTCCTCGCCGAGAACGGGCGCGGTGGCGTCGTGCTCGATGCGCCCAAGGGAATGGCCATTCACGGTGACACGTTGTGGGTATGCGACATCGACGTGATGCGGGCGATAAACCGAAAAACCGGCGTCGCACTCGGCACGCTCGACATGCGCGCAAATGGTGCGGTGTTGCTCAATGATGTTGCCATCGGCGGGGATGGGGCGATGTATATCACCGACACGGGCATCCTGATGACGCCGACGGGCGTGATTCACAAGGGTGGCGATCGGGTTTTCGCCGTCAAGGACGGCATTGTGAGTGTCCTCGCCAGCGGGCAAATGCTGGGCAGGCCAAACGGGATCACCTGGGACCCGGAAGGGAATCGTCTTGTAGTGGTGTCGTTCGATCCATTTCAGAGCGAGATGTACAGCGTCGCACCCGGTGGTCAGAGGCGCCGTCTCGCGGCTGGAAATGGAAAATTCGATGGAGTCGAGCCGGTGGGTAGGGGTCGCTTCATGGTCGCCAGCTGGAACGACTCCAGCGTCAGACTCATCGGCAACGGAGCCAATCGGCGAATCGCGGACAACGTCATGCAGCCCGCAGACATCGGCTTCGATACGCGGCGGAACAGGCTGGCGATTCCGATTGGACCCCTCAACCAGATGCAGCTCTGGCAGCTTCCCAGGGGCATGTAGGGGGAGCCGGAATGACCCAGGCGCATGGGGACCCATATAAAGCTGACGGAGCCGGGCAAACTGCCGAGGACAATCAGATCGCGGTCGAACAGCTCCGCGTGGCCGAGGAACAGCTTCGGGTACAGAATGAAGAGCTGAGAGTCAATCGGGAAGCAGCTGAAGCGGCTCTTCAGCGCTACCACCAGCTGTTCGACCTCGCGCCCGATCCTTACATAACCACCGACTCCGGAGGTGCGATCCGGGAAGCGAACGCCGCCGCATCGCGCCTGCTGAACGTCGGGTCGGAACGGCTCGAGGGAATGCCTCTCGCCGCCTTCATTCCTGCAGGAAGGCGGCGGTCATTCAGGGTGGGATTGGTGCGGATAGCGCGCGGCGAGGAACCTGTGCCCGGCGCCGACGAGTGGACCGTGCTCATAAAGCCACGACGTGGCGAGCCCGTCGAGGTTGCGGTTACGGTGGGGACGGTACGCGACAGCGTCGGAAACGTCGAAACGATTCGATGGCTCCTCAGGGACGTTACCGCGAGGCGCCGCGCGGAGGCGGAAGTACGGTCTCTCAACGCCGAGCTGGAGCGACGGGTAGCGGAGCGCACCGCGGCGCTGGAGGCCGCGAACTGGGCGAAGGCGGAGTTCCTGTCGGTGATGGCTCACGAGCTTCGCACGCCGTTGAACGCCATTATCGGTTACGCTGAGCTGCTCGAGATGGGAATTCCTGGTCCGGTGAGCGAAGGCCAGATCATGCACCTGAGCCGGATCCGGTCGAGTGGCCAGCGGCTGATCGGGCTCGTGAACGAGGTTCTCGATCTGGGGAAGGTGGAAGCAGGGCAGCTCCGCGTGGTCCGCGAGGAATGTGCGATGAGCGATGCGATCGAGGCAGCATTGTCGCTTGTCGCTCCACAAGCCGCGGGGCGAGGGATTGGGATCGTCAACGACTGCTGCCCGGAGCCCCCCCTGATGTACCTCGGGGACCAAAACCGGGTCGAGCAGATCATCATCAATCTCCTTTCGAACGCGATCAAGTTCACTGAGGCGGGCGGTGAAGTGACGATCGAATGCAGGATGGACATGAAGACGGACGCCGAGCTGAGGACATTCGACATCAGACATCCGTGGCTGGCATTGCGCGTTCGGGACACCGGTATCGGGATGTCGTCCGAAGCGCTTCAGAGAGTGTTCGACCCCTTCGTCCAGGTCGAGCGTCCTCTGACGCGGACTCGCGGGGGTACCGGGCTCGGTTTGACCATCAGCAGGCGTCTCGCGCGGCTGATGGGTGGAGACCTGACGGCGCAAAGCACGCCCGGACTGGGCTCGACCTTTACGCTATGGCTGCCCGGTACTTCCTCTCCGGAAGTCGAAAAGCCGGAGGAGCTCGAGCGACGTGCGCCCGCGCGATATGCGCAGGGGATCGCCGAGCTGGGATCGGGACTGCTCGAGCGTCTTGACACAATCGTCGTGAATTACTCGCGCCGTCTGAGCGCCAAGGGAGGAATTGCAAAGGCGCGCTCGCTCACCCGCTCGGAGCTGGAGGATCACGCGGCGGCTTTTCTCGCGGATATCGTTCAGGCGCTTGTCGCGATCGAGGATGCCCAGGGTGGACCCTCCGGCGTGATGCGGGATGGAAGTGTTCTTCGCCGAATCATCTCCGAGCGGCACGGTGCGCAGCGTCAGCGGCTCGGATGGGGGGAACCGGATCTGCGCGCGGAGTTCAGGATCCTCCGGCGCTGCGTTCTCCAGGAGGCAAAAAAGGTTCCGCTCAAGGACAGTAGCCCGGATGCCGCGGTTGCGCGAAAGGCAGGGCAGGTGGTACTGACGCGCCTTCTCGACACTGCGGAGGAGATCAGCGTTCGCGGTTTCCGTCTCGCTTCGATGGACGAGCTCCAGAACAATCGCGAGAGCCGTTAGTATTAAGAGGTATGAACTGGAAGAAGGCAGCGCTTGCTGCATCGGCGCTGGTTGTGACGTCAGGCGCTGTTGCGGCTGGCATAGATGAAAAGGGTTCAGCCTCAAAGGACGTGGAGCCCGCCGCGATCCCCGCAGGGCCGATTGTTCTCGCGCCTGCGTTGGTAGTCGCGAAGCGTCCCTCGCTTTCGGAGATACTCGACCTGATTCTTCGGGAGCGTCCGACCGCCGCTGAGCTGACGGGCCGTCCTCTGCGGCTCGGTGCTTTTCCGGCGGGCAGCGAAGAGGCGCACATCTCGAGCATTCTCCGGCGGTACACCGATGATCGCGTTCGTGCCGACAGGATCGCTGCGGCTCTCGTGCGTGAGGGGAGGCGTCGCAAGGTGGGCTCGTCGCTTCTGGTGGGTGTGCTTCTCACCGAAAATCCCTGGTTGGATCCTGCCGTGAAAAGCTCGGTGGGAGCGCGCGGCCTCATGCAGGTAATGCCGTTTCATGCGGGGAAGTGGGGCTGCGGGTCGGCGGATCTTTTCGATATCGAATCGAACATCTGCCATGGGGTCGCTATTCTCGCCGACAATCTCGTCAAGTCCCGGACGCTTCCGCAGGCGCTCCTTGGATATAACGGATGTGTTCGCGGATCGAATACTCCCGACTGTTTCAGGTATCCGCGCAAGGTGTACGGCCAGGCGAGAAAATCCGACGATTCCGGGTTCCGGATAACAGGGTCACGTGAAAGGACAGATCCGCGGTCGGGGGATATTGAGGGGCCGCACCGGCCCTAGAGTTAAAGGTCTACGAGAGAGCCGCAGATGGCTCTCAGTTGACCTTCAGATCTCCTACACGTTGCGGAACCATAGGGCCAGCTGTATTGCGGTCCGGCGTTGCTCGCCTATCTTGGGCGGCTGAATTCACACGCCACCTGGGTCACCTCGATGTCCCAGCTTCCTTCATCACTGCAATCGCTCCTCACCGCCTCCGCAGAAAACGTCGACGACGCGTGGAGCGTTTTTGTGGCGGAGTATTCTCCCCTCCTCCTGCATGTGGCGCGCTCGGTCTCGCACGGGCGCGATCAGGCGATGGATGCTTATGCCCATGTGCTCGAGCAGCTGCGCAGGGACCAGTGCCAGCGGTTGCGGCGTTACGAGACCGATCCGCGTAGCCGGTTCACCACGTGGCTGGTCATCGTCTGCCGCCGGCTGTGCGTCGATTTTCATAGAGCGCATTTCGGTAGAGCCCGGGCGGAGGA
>DATAIM010000311.1:0-1721 GCA_036262655.1 Gemmatimonadaceae bacterium
ACGAGGCGGTTCTCACGCAGCTGTCGCAGCTCGCGTCGGTGGCACTCGAGAACGCGAGGCTTTTTCGTGCCGCGCAGGATGCGACGCGCGCTCGCGATGATCTGGTCGCGATCGTCTCGCACGATCTTCGAAATCCCGTGCATACCATCAGCATGGCTGCGTCGTTTCTCCTCGAGACGTCTCCTGCCGACGACCGTCGCGTCACTGCGCGGCGGCAGCTCGAGGTAATACGCCGCTCGGCCAATCGCGCCAACCGGCTCATTCAGGACCTGCTCGACGTCGCGAAAATCCAGGCGGGTGGACTCGCGGTGGATCCTGTTCCGGTCGAGGTGGGATCGCTCGTCCACGAAGCGGTAGAGTCCGCCACGCCCCTCGCGGGCGCCGCGCAGATCCGGGTCAGCTCCGTAGTACCGGAGGTCGCGCTGAAGGTAGCGTCGGACCGCGAGCGCGTGCTCCAGGTTTTCCAGAACCTGATCGGCAACGCAATCAAGTTCACACCCAAGGGCGGAGAGATAAGAATCCTCGCCAGTGCGGAGCATCCGGAGATGCGCTTTACCGTCGCTGATTCGGGTCCGGGAATCCCGCCTGAGCATCTCAATCACGTTTTCGACCGGTATTGGCAGGCAAAATCGACTGCGAAGCTCGGCACCGGGCTTGGACTGTCGATTGCAAAGGGCATCGTGGAGGCGCACGGCGGCCGCATCTGGGCCGAGAGCCCGCCGAACAGTGGAGCCGAATTCAATTTCACGCTTCCGATCGCCTAGCAACGACGACAATCGATGGAGATTCAAATGAAACTTGCAACTTTTCTCGCCGTGCTCAGCGCGGCATCGGTCGCGAGCCCCACCGCACGCGCGCAGGGACCCTGGCCGGTGATCTTCAGGGATGCAAGCGTTACCGTCGCACTGGATACTGCGGGTGTGGAGCGCAACGAAGACGGCTCATACATGACCCGCACGCGGTGGGATTACGCGAAGCTTCATGCCCTCGAGAGCAGGCGTCCGTACATGTCGATGACGCAAACGACCCTGCTGCGGTGCACCCCCGTGCGGGTGAAGCGGCTCACGGAGTCTTTTTATTCGGCGAATGGCGCGGTCGTTCGCGAAGGATCGATGGTGAATCCGCGTGACATACAATACATGACGTGGGACAGACTGAAGACCGGCTCCGACGCATCGAAAGTGTTCAGCGCCGCGTGCTCGATGCTCAGCAGGCGGAACCGGCGGCGCTGACGGCGCCGCGAATCTGAGCGAGGGCCGCCCAGTCCACCGGACGATCTCCATGCGGCCTTTCTGATGCGGGTTTATGCTCCTCCCCCCGGACCGCACGTCCCGACCCGTGGGAACGCAGTGTCTCGAGGCATCGGACGCTACGCCTTGCAGCTCGGCGGCTGGAAATTCGAGGGGGCGATGCCCGACGAGCCGAAGTTCGTGATCATCGTTGCGCCCCATACCTCGAACTGGGATTTCGTTCTTGGTGTTGCGGCGCTCTTTTCGCTCGGTCTCAAAATCACGTTTCTTGGAAAGCATACGCTGTTCAAGGGGCCGCTCCGGCCTTTGATGCACTGGCTTGGCGGCGTTCCGGTCGACCGTTCCGTGAGCCGCGACCGGGTCGGCGAGGCAGTGGCGGCATTCGAGCGCGCCGACAGAATGATCATGGCCGTCGCTCCCGAGGGGACGAGAAAGCCTGTGAAAGAATGGAAAACCGGGTTCTACCACATC